>NZ_JAPDBQ010000181.1:0-7495 GCF_027705325.1 Aeromonas sp. QDB18 | reverse complement strand
ATCCGGAACCAGTGATTGGTTCCGGATTGTCCTACAGCAGAAGGATCGGTCAATGGATCCTTAACTGATCAGCATTGTGTCCATGGACAGGGCTTTTTGCATCGGGGCGCAGGCCTCAGTCATCGGCCTGCAACCCACTGCGCGCCAGGATCTCGCTCTCCAGCCCATCCAGGCTTAGCTGGTTCTTCTTGCGCCAGTAGGCCTCAATCCCCTCCCGGCCCTGACGGGCCGACCAGTTGGCAAGATCCTCCCTGTCTCCCTGGTACTCATACAGAGGCACCGACATGCCGCACGACGTCTGGACCCGTTCAATGTCCAGCAGGAAGATCTGACGAGCCGCGACGCTTGGGGGGAACAGCGCCAGCAACGACGGCCATTGCGGATCAGTGCGGTGCAGCACCCGTGCCTGGCCATAGGCTCGCAGGATAAGCGGCGCCCCCTCGAAGGCGCAAAACATCACCGTCATGCGCGGCTGTTGCAGCACCTGGGCCGCGGACTCGTTGCCGCTGCCGGTCAGGTTGAGCCAGACCAGGGTGTGGGCATCGAGGACGCGCAGCGAATCCCCGCCCTTGGGGGAGAGATTGACCGATCCCTTCGCGGCCGCCGTGCCGACGAAGAAGATCTTCTGCCCCTCGATAAAGGTGACATGGCGCGGCAAAAGCGCCTCGAACAGTTGTCCCATCCTGCCTCTCCCTGGTGCCTGGAACCGGGTTGCCTAAAACAGGGCGCTGTTGAGCCACAGGTGCGCCCCTATGCCGACCATATAGCCAAGCAAAATGGCAGGCAACCACTTGAGGTGCCCGACGAAAGTATACATGCCCCTGGCCTGCCCCATCAGGGCCACCCCGGCGGCGGAGCCGACCGAAAGCAGACTGCCCCCCACCCCGGTGGTCAATGTCACCAGCAGCCACTGCCCCGTGCTCATCTGCGGCTCCATGGAGAGCACGGCGAACATCACCGGAATGTTGTCGATCAGGGCGGAGAGCAGGCCGATGGCGACGTTGGCCAGGGTCGGATCGCCACCGTCATAGAGGAAATGGGAGGCAAGCGCCAGATACCCCATAAACCCGAGGCCGCCGACGCACATCACCACCCCGTAGAAGAAGAGCAGGGTGTCCCACTCCGCCTTGGCAATCTTGTTGAACACATCGAACGGCACCACCGAGCCCAGACGCAGCAGCCTGGCCTCGTCCCCGGTGCGCTCATACAACGCCCGTGCCCGGGCCAGGGTAACGGGCTGGGTCTTTCGCAGATAGAAACTGAAAAATTGCAGGTAGCCCAGCCCCATCATCATGCCGAGCACGGGGGGCAACCCCAGGAAGTGATGGCAGGCGACTACGGTCACTATGGTGAGCACAAAGAGCAGCACGATGACAACGGCGCCGCGCCTTGGTACCACCATCTCGCCCGGCATGGCGGGCACCAGACGGGGCACCATCAGGCTCATCAGGGTGGCCGGCACCAGGAAGTTGAGCAGGGCGGGGATGAAGAGCAGCAAGAACTGCTGGAACGGCACCTTGCCCGCCTGCCACACCATCAGGGTGGTGATGTCGCCAAAGGGGCTGAAGGCGCCGCCCGCATTGGCTGCCACGACGATGTTGATGCAGGCCAGGTTGATGAAGCGGCGCTCCCCGTTGGCCACGTTGAGCACCACTGAGCACATCAGCAGCGCCGTGGTGAGGTTGTCCACCACGGGGGAGATGAAAAAGGCGAGAAAACCGGTGAGCCAGAAGAGCGTACGCAGGCTGAATCCCGCCTGCACCAGGCGTACCCGCAGCACGGCGAACAGCAGCCTGTCCTCCATGGCGTTCACATAGGTCATGGCCACCAGCAAGAAGAGCATCAGCTCGGCATACTCCAGCAGGTTGTGGCGAAACCCGGCCTGAACCAGCTCGCTTTGCCCCTGCCCCGTATAGACCAGGCCGATGGCTATCCAGATGATGCCGGCGGCCACCAGCACCGGCTTGGACTTTCGCAGCTTCAGGTACTCCTCGGCCATCACCAGGGCATAAGCCAGGGCGAAGATGGCGAGGGCGAAGAGCCCGACTCCGCTGTGGGTCAGATCGAGGGGGACGTTGCCCGCAGCGGCGGGGGCACTGAGCAGGGCCGCCCCGGGCACGAGGCGAAGGAGTCCAGACATGGCGGCATCTCCTGGCAGGCGTCTGGCATTGAGGCTAGCAGCGCAAAGGGAAGCCGCCCTCCTTGTCATCCTGATGAGCGGCCCGCCGCGGGCTCTCAGGCAAACATGAGCGAGGCCCGTTGCCGGGCCCCGTCATCAGGAGGTCTTCTTGCCAAAACCCGATTGCTTGAGGGTGTAGCCTGCGCTGTTTTGCCAGGCATCCAGCCCGCTTCGGTTGTTGCCCGCCACCAGGCTCGCGGCCAGGCTCGGGCTGTTGAAGAGCTGATCGGCGGTAAAGATGAAGCCCCCTTCGGGGTGGGGAGTGAGCACCCCCTTGCTCAGCAGCTCCTGGCGCAGCTCGATCACCGCCTCGCGCAGGGAGGCCGCATCCTCGCCGTTGGCGGTGGAGCCCGCCTGGACCATGAAACCGGGGTTTTGCCGCTTGCCCACCGGATAACCATGGGCCTCTGCCCCCTTGCCGTTGAAGTGGTAGAGCTCGCGCTCCCCCGGCTTGTTGTCGGAGAGGGCCTTTTGCAGGGTCATCAGCTCGTTGTAGATATCGATGGGGACCACGGCAGCCTGCTTGACGCCCTTGCTGTCGACGATAAAACTGACTTGCTTGTGTAACATCCTTGCGCATCCTGTGACCCATGGAAGGCCCTATTCTAACCACCTCAGGCAAGCGGGATCCAGCGAGGATCCCCATCCCTTTTGCAGGCGCGATCACTAACTGGCATAGTGACGGACATTGTGAAAGCCATTGACCATCAAACGGTTATCCCATGCTTAGCCTGCGCAACCTCAGTAAACGCTTCGCCAACGGCGGCGAGACGCTCCCCCTGTTTGAGGGGCTGGATCTCGCCCTCACCCCGGGGGAAACCTGCCTGCTGCTGGGGCAGAGCGGCTGTGGCAAGTCCACCCTGCTCAACCTCATCGCGGGCCTGCTGCCCCCCGACGAGGGGGAGGTCTGGCTGGGGGAGACCCGCCTCGACACCCTGCCTGTGGACGAGCGGGCCCGCCTGCGCGGCCGCCACTTTGGCATCGTCTATCAGGACTTCAACCTGCTGCCGACCCTGACGGTGGAGGAGAATCTCTGCCTGCCCCTTGCCATCAACCAGCTCCCTCGCCATCAGCCAGAGATTGACGCCCTGCTGGCTCGGCTCGATCTGGCCCACAAGCGCCACGCCTGGCCGGAGCAGCTCTCCGGCGGCCAGCGCCAGCGGGTGGCGCTGGCCCGTGCCCTCATTCATCAGCCCCGTTGGCTGCTCGCCGACGAACCCACCGGGAGTCTCGACGAGCACAACGCCGAGCAGGTGATGGCCCTGATGATGAGCGCGGTGCGCGATACCGGCGCCGGTCTCTTGCTGGTGAGCCACAACCCGGGCTATGGCGACCTGGCGGATCGGGTGCTGCGCCTTGAAGGGGGACAGCTGGTCGAGCTCAAGGGGCGCCGCCATGGCTGACGTCTGCTGGGGGGCCTGCTGATGTTGCCCCTCAAGGCACTGCTGCGCCTCTATCGCGCTCACCCCTGGCTGCTCTTGATGAGCCTGACCGGGCTCACCCTGGGGGTCTCTTTGGTGGTGGCCATCGAGCTCTTGAACCACAGTGCCCGCACCAACTTCGTCGCCGCCCGCAGCCAGCTCGCCGGGGAGGCCAATTACCGCCTGGCGCCGAGCGGCGGGCTGGATGAGCAGCTCTATGTAAAGCTGGTACGAAGCCAGCCGGATCTCGACGCCATGCCAGAGCTGCACGCCTGGCTCAAGGACGAGCAGGGGCGCAGCTTCCAGCTCCTCGGGATGGATCTCTTCAACCCCGGCCCCTTGCGCCGCCTCTTTGGCGCAGAGCCAGACAGCAAGCCCGACGTGACCTTGAACCGCGCCGACAGCGTCTGGTTGGCGGCCCCCGAGGCCAGGCGCCTGGGCTGGCAGCCGGGCCAGCCACGGACGTTTCTCTTGAGCGACAGTTCGCCCGATGGCAAAGAGGGCAAGCGAGCGCTGACCCTCACCCTGGCGGGCACCTTCGAACCCGGCGCCGTGCCCATGGAGCGGCTGCTGGTGACCGACATCGGCCTCGCCCAGCCCCTGCTTGGCAAGGAAGGGCGGCTCGATCGCATCGTCTTCAAGCTAAGCGAGACGCAAGCTCACACCCTGCAAACAGCCCTGCAAGCCTATGCCCCCCATCAGCCCCTCTGGCTTGAGCCCATCAGCCCGGCGCTCGATGCCAGCCAGCTCGGCGATGCCCTGGCGCTGAACCTCACGGCGCTCTCCCTGCTCGCCATGGCGGTGGGGCTCTTTCTGGTGTTCAACGCCCAGCGCTTCGTGCAGAGCGTGCGCCGCCCCCAGCTAGCCCAGCTCATCATCCTCGGGATGCCGCCGCGTCGGGTGCTTGGCTGGCTCATCCTAGAGCTTGTGATCCTCGCCAGCATCGGCACCCTGCTCGGGCTGCTGCTGGGAAGCCTCCTGGCCCTGGCTCTGATGGGGCAGCTCACCCAGGCGCTGGCCGACCTTTATGGCCCCAACCCCATCGATCTGCTGCGCCTCTCCCCCGCGAGCCTTGGCAAGGCGATGGTCATCGGCATTTTGGGGACGCTCGCCGCCAACCTGCCCGGCTGGTGGCAACTGCTGCGCCAATCCCCCCTTGAACTGCGGGACGGCAACAGTCGGCCGCCGGCCCACCCCTGGCGCAGGCGAGCCTTGGCCATCGCCATCCTGCTGCTCTGCGTGCTCTGTCTGTGGCGGCCAGAAACCGGCCTCACCGGCGCCCTCTTCGTCGCCGGGGGCTGGCTGCTCGCCATGGCGCTCGCCCTGCCCGATGCCCTGCGCGCCGTGCTGGGGCGGCTGAGATCCCGCCCCGGCGGCCCCCTCACCGCCCGGCTCGGGGTGGCCGAGACCCAATACCATCTGGATCGCACCGCCATCGCCGTGATGGCGCTGCAACTGGCCATCGCGGCAGCCATCGGCATCGGGGTCATGGTGTCGAGCTTTCGCTCGAGCGTGGAGATCTGGCTCGGCCAGCGCCTGGCCGCCGATCTCTATGTCACCGCTCCCAAGGGGGTGGCCGGCAACAAGGGCGCCCTCGGCGAGCAGACCCTCAACACCATACTCGCCGCGTCGGACGTGCGCGCCGCCTCCCGCCGCGCCGTGCATCCCGCCCGCTGGCAGGGGCAGCCCATTGAGTGGGCGCAGATGGACTTTATCCCCGAGCTCAAAACCGCCTATCCGCTGCTGGCCGGGCGCTGGCCCGCCGCCCCCGACGAGGTGCTGGCGAGCGAACCGCTGACGGTGCGCCTAGGGGTCAGGGTGGGGCAGACACTCGAAGTCACCGGCGAACAGGGCCCAAGGGCACTCACCGTCACCGGTGTCTATCAGGATTACGGCAGCGAAAAGGGGCAGATACTGCACGCCTTCGAGGACGGGGCCGTGCAATCCCTCGCCCTCTTTAGCAACCAACCGGAGCGCCTCGCCGATCGCCTGCGGGCGCAGTTTGGTGAGGGGGTGAACCTCCTGCCCGCCCCCGCCATCCACGCCGCAGCCCTTAAGGTGTTCGACCAGACCTTTGTGGTGACCGAGCTGCTGAAATTGCTGATCCTGGGGATCGCCTTCGTCGGCATCGGCTCGGCCTTCATGGTGCTGGGGCTGGCCCGGCGCGGCGAGTTGCAGACCCTGCAGAGCCTTGGCCTGAGCCCCCGCCACTGCCGCCGGTTACTGGTGTGGCAGGGGGCGGGCCTCGGGCTGCTCACTGCGCTGTTGGCCCTGCCGGTGGGCTATGGCCTCGCCTGGGTGCTGATCGAGGTGGTCAACCCCCGCGCCTTCGGCTGGCGGCTGGCCTTCGAGGCCGCCCCCCTGCACGCCGTCACGGCGCTTCTGCTGGCGCCGGTGTGCGGGGCGCTGGCCTCCTGGTACGCCGCAAGGAGAGTGGTATGAAAACATTCAACATCTGGTGGCTGGCGCTGCTCTGCACCCTGTATGGCACCGGGATCGGTGCCAACGATCTGGGTGCCATCCTTGGCGGCGGTAGCGATCACTTCAAAAAGGCCCTGCCGGGTCAGTCCATCCGCCTGCCCGCGGATCACGGCGCCCACCCCGACTACCGCTCCGAGTGGTGGTATCTCACCGGCAACCTGAAAGACGAGCAGGGACGCGGCTACGGCATGCAGTGGACCCTGTTCAGGCAAGGCATCGAGCAGGAGATAACATCCGACAACCCCTGGCTCACACCCCAGCTCTGGCTGGCCCAGTTCGCCATCACGGATGTGAGCAAAGGCAGCCACCAGCAGGACGAGCGCACCAGCCGCCAGGGGCCGGGCCTCGCCGGTGCCAGCGGCGGTGAGTATTGGCTGAAAGACTGGGTGCTGGCCTCCCAAGGGGAAGCGCTCTTTCCCGCCACCCTCAAGGTGCAGAGCAAGGCGGGGGATCTTGATTTGCAGGTGAGCGCCGCCAAACCGGCGGTACTGCAGGGCAAACAGGGCTACAGCGAGAAGAGCCCGGGCAACGCCTCCTTCTACTACTCCTACCCGCGCCTGACCATCAGCGGCACCCTGACCCTGGATGGCGAGACCCGCAATGTCAGCGGTGAGGGCTGGTTTGATCATGAGTGGAGCAGCTCGGTATTGGCCGAGTGGCAATCGGGCTGGGACTGGTTTTCGCTGCAATTTGAAGATGGCCGCGAGCTGATGCTGTTTCGCCTGCGCACCAAGGCGGGCCGCGCCAATCCCGAAAACCGATACGGCATCCTGATTGAGCGGGACGGCAGCAGCCGGGTTCTCGCCCCAGACAGTCTCCGCCTCACCCCCGGCAAGACCTGGCGCGGCCCCAAGGGGCAGCCCTACCCCATCGAGTGGCAGCTGGAAGCCGCCGATATGACGCTCACCATTGAGACCCGCCAACCCAATCAGGCCATGACGGGGCGCTTTGACTACTGGGAAGGAGCGGTATCCGTCTCGGGGGATGCCCAGGGCGTCGGCTATCTGGAGATGACGGGGTATTGAGCCAACGGCCTGCTCTGTTTGTTCGCTTTCCCTGCTTTATCTCTGTGGGGCCAACCCTATCCTGCATCACCATTTCTGCGATTAAGTGGTTTTGCTGTTCTGGGAGGCCATCCCCAAAACCCCTACTACAAACCGCCTGCCCTCCCCGATTTCTGATCCCCATCAAAAATACGTATCAAATCTCACCTCCAGTAAAACGTTTCACTCAACAAGTTGAGTTGCGCTTGGTACCCTACTCATCCGACCCTCAGAGCTCCAAAGGTAGGAAGTGAGCGACTATGGTTACCTCTTCAATTCGGTTATAAAAAGCACAACCTGATTACCCATGATTAGCAGTCAGTTACCACGAACTATACTGATCTTACGTACAGTTATCGAGGTGCGAGATC
>NZ_JAPDBQ010000180.1:0-7758 GCF_027705325.1 Aeromonas sp. QDB18 | reverse complement strand
GGCATCATGCCTCCCTCATTTTTTAGCCCTGATACTACGTGGACTGGAACTCAAATTCTCTTAAGTGAACAGCATTGGCCCCATCAGGGAGCCGATGAAGAGCACGGAGGGTACCGTGAGGGCGATGGTGGCCAGCACGGAGCCGAAGTAGAGATTCATGGCCCGCTGCAACTGGTTGTTGAAGGCCGCCTTGATGGCGCCGACCGCTTCGGGGGCGAGTACGATACAGGCGACGATGAAGCCACCCAGTGCCATCGGGGCTTCCATCACGTGCACCCCGTAGTTGATGGGGATGGCCAGGGTCTTGGCCAGCAGGATCACCACCACCAGGTAGGCGAGCAGCAAGAGGGTGTGATAGACGTTGCTCTGCAGCGGGCCGTGGTGATCCTCGAGATCCTCATGATCACTGTCGACGAAGAAGTGGCTGTGGCTGCGGGTCTGGATCAGCAGGAAGACACCATAGAGCAGGATGGAGATGATGATCAGCATCCATGACATGGCCTTGGAGAGGCTGCCCAGAGTGCCGCCCTGGGTGAAGTTCGGCAGGACCAGACAGAGCAGTGCCAGAGGAATGATGGCCACCAGATAGGATTTGACCCCGTCCAGATTGAAGTTCTGGGTGTGATAGCGCCAGCCGCCAAACAGCAGGGTGAAGCCCACCAGACCGTTGGTGACCAGCATCACCACCGCGAACATGGTGTCCCGGGCCATGGTGGGATTGGGATCGCCGGTCAGCATGACGGAGGAGATCATCACCACTTCCAGGGAGATGACCGAGAGGGTCAGGATCAGGGTACCGAAGGGTTCCCCGAGCTTGATGGCGAGGGCGTCAGAGTGACGCACGACTGAGAAGATGGCCCAGGTCACGATGGCAAGCAGGGCCAGCGACACCGGCAGGTAGACCGCAAGGGGGGTTGTCTCTGCCAGCAGGTCGCTCCCTAGGGTTTTGAAGAAGAGCAGGGTCAGCAGACCGGCAGGCAGAGCAATCTCTTGTCGGATAAAAGACTTCATAGGCAGTGGTTCTCATCTCGGGGCGGCCTCGGCCGACGGGGTATGGAGCGACTTGGTGCACCCAAGGTGCACAGACCCATGATAAGGGGAGATGCTTCTCATGCGGAGCATCATTTTGTTGCAAAGGGTGAGAGGCGGGGCAGATACCGCCTCAGTGCGGGTCGGAGGGGCTGGTTGTCTCGCCCTCTTGCCATGCCATCAGCCAGATCTTCAGTTTGCTCAGGGGCATGGGCTTGGCATAGACGTAGCCCTGGATCAGGTGGACTCCGTGGCGATGCAGATAATCCACCTGCTCCTGGGTTTCGACCCCTTCGGCGATCATCTCCATGCCCGATTTGAGGCCGAAAGCGATGGTGGCATCCAGCACGCTGCGCTTGAGGTCGTCCGTGCCTATGGTATCCACGAACATCTTGTCGATCTTGATCTGGCGAATGCCGAGCCGTTGCAGGTAAGCAAAGCCGCCATAGCCGGTGCCGAAGTCATCCAGCTTGAAGTGATAGCCCCTCTCCTGCAGAGCTGCGATCTCCGCCATGGCCCCCTGGATGTGCTTGATGGGATCCCGCTCGGTGAGTTCGAAGGTGAGGCGGGCCGGCGAGGGCCAGCCATGGCGCTGCAACTGGGTGCGCAGACGAGGTTGCTCGATATGGCCCGCCACCAGATTGACGCTGACCCACTGATGCGGGGCCAGGACGGGGAGATCCGCCAGGATGCGCTCCAGCAGTTGATCCGTCATCGGCAGGATGAGCCCCTGCTCTTCCGCATAGGCGATGAAGGTGCCTGGCGACACCAGATCCCGTCCTCGCTGCCAGCGCAGCAAGGCCTCGAATCCCACTACCCTTCGGTTTCTGCTGTCCACTATGGGCTGATAGAAGGGGATGAACTCCCGCCGAGCCAGCCCTCTTTGCAGCAATCCTTTGAGGGATCGCCGGTAGTTTCTAAGGCCCCAGTAGAGGGCCGCCAGCAGCACCCCCAGCGCCCCGGCCGACCAGAGGCCATCACGGTGTATCTGTGAGCGGGCGTAGCGTTTCAGTGCCTCGCCAGCCCAGAGGGTCTGTTCCACCTGATGCTGGGGGTCGAAACTGAGCAGCCGCATCGGGTTTGCCTCTTCTCGAATGTGCTTGTTGCCACGGGGGAAAAAGAGCCCGGACTGGGTCGCAATGCTGTTCACTTAAGAGAATTTGAGTTCCAGTCCACGTAGTATCAGGGCTAAAAAAATGAGGGAGGCATGATGCCTCCCTCTTTCTATTGCAAGCCACGCTGGATAAAGGCTGAAGGAACATCGACTGGAAACAGCCTTGCTCCCCCAACTCAAGTCGCATTTATGAATAATTAGTCAAAAATGTGCTTATCTGAACAGCATTGCGGACTGGGTCGGGTGCTTGTGGTTGAACTCCAGGTAGAAACAGTCGTTGCAGGGGGTGCGCAGCAGCTCATGGCTCCAGCTGCTGTCGAGCACCCAATAGGCCAGATTGCCGTTGCGTCTCGCATAGACCAGGGTTTCGCGTTCGGTATCGAACATGGGGGCCGTGCTGGAAATATGAAAGTCGGGGGAGACCGGTATGCCGGCGTCGGCAAGCTGGGGCAGGGCGGGGCCCAGGGTGGAGCAGCCGCTCCCGTTGGCAAGCTGCAGGCCGGCCAGGCGAATATGGCGGTTGTAATACTGGGGTGAGCGCAGCAGCGCCATGTCTTTGGGGCCGCAATCGAAGGCAAAGTGGGCGAGTTGAGCGGGGACATCGTGATCCAGGAGCTGGTTGCGCTCCTACTGGTAGTCGAGCAGAGCCCTTTCCTTTGTCTGCAACAGGTGGTGAGCCAGCTTGTCGCTCAACAGGGGGGTGAGCAACAGCATCAGCAGCGGGGGCAAACAGAAGAGGCCCAGAGGAATTCATAACGGAGATCGTGCAGACATGGTGGGCACCCTTCTTCCCTGAAATGAAACAACCCGATTGAGGCTCAAGCATCATAGCATTAGCTGCATCGATTTGAGCCAAGTTGGTCACACTTGGAACAAAAATGATAATTAATTGATAAATAAAGGATATGGCTACACACCTGAACAAGATTCAATCGCTGACCTGTCATAAATGACAATTGTCCAGCTTATCTGAAGTGGCTAAAGTAACGGTGCGGTTTGACTCACCGTGTGTTCAATACTCCTGTATCTATTTTTGTCAGTAGCACAGAGTGTTAGTTTTGATATGAGTGTTTCTTTTGGTCCCCGTTGTGGGACCATTTTTCTGTCCGCTCCTCAGCCTGTGTCCCCTCGTTCTCTCCCTTGATGCCTCTTTTGCGGCCCGCGCAACGGCGCCGCATGACGCATCCGCCCGCTTATTTGCAGAAGCGGGATCTTCATCCATAGGCGGCGTTTGGTCTGGGCTGATACCATGATGCCCTATGGATGCTGTCGGCTACGGAAAGGCACATGAAACTGACCACTCAACTCGTCTCTTTTATTACGCTGTGCGTGATCTCGGCCATGGCCATGGTGATGCTCGGCGGGGTCTTCAGTTTCCGCCAGATGGGAATGGAGCTGCAGCAGAACCGGGTCGACTCCCTGGTGGAGATCATCGACAAGCAGCTCGGGGTGACCGATGACCAGCAAGCCCTTGCCCGCTGGCTGCCCTCCCTGTTGCGGGCCTCCCATGTGGTGGAGCTGGAGATCCGTCAGGACAAGCAGCGGGTCTACTGGTTTCGCGATGTGCAGCAGCAGACGGACGAGAGCCTGCTGATCGCCTACAGCGAGGCGATCCCCAATCAGGCCGGGATGCGGGCCGACTTCAAGCTGGACAGGCCGTTCAAGGAGTTCGAGTACTCCATGAAGGCGATGTTCGGCATCTCTCTGGGTATCTTCATCGTGGTGTTCGGGCTCTGGTACTCCATCCGCTGGCTCCGTCAGCAGTTGCGCGGTGCCGAGCTGCTGGCGGAGCGTGCCCAGCTGATCCTGGATGGCAAGCTGACCAAGCTGGCCCATGACCCTGCCGAGGAGTGGCCTGTCTCGGCCAGTCAGGCCCTCACCCATCTGCTGACCGAGCTGGCCGACGCCCGCAAGGAGCGCAGCCGCTTCGACAACTTCATCCGCAGCAACGCCTTCGTCGACAAGACGACGGGCATCGGCAACCGCCTCTTCTTCGACAACCGGCTGGAGAGCGCCATCATGGAGGCAAGCGTGATCAGCGGCGGCGTGTTGCTGATCGAGCTGGCCGGTCTGGAAGAGCTGGATCCCGAGCTGAGCGGGCGCCCGAGCCAGGAACTCCTGATGGAGGCGAGCGCCACCATCGCCGCCTTCGTGCGCAAGCACAGCGGAGCCCTGCAGGCGCGCTATGCCGGTCAGGTCTTTGCCGTGCTGCTGCCGAACATGTCAGAGAGCGAGATGGTGGACGGCGCCAGCCAGTTGCTCAAGAGTCTGCAGCGGCTGCACTGGCCCGAAGCGGTCAATGCCGACACCGCCGTCTATCTCGGTGCGGTCTGCTATCAGGCACAGGATTCCCTGCTCAAGGTGCAGGAAGAGGCGGAGCTGGCGCTCAAGAGCGCGCGTCTGCAAGGACACAGCGGCTGGTTCCTGTTCGAGAAATCCCTCAACGAGGAGGCGAGCAGCAAGGGAACGGTGCGCTGGCGCACCCTGATCAGCCGTCGCATCGAGGAGCAGGGCATCGACTTCTACGTCCAGCCTGTGCAGCAGGAGCGGGATCAGGTGGTGTTGCAGCAGGAGCTGCTCATCCGCCTTCACGACGAACAGGGCCGGGAGCTGCAGGCGGGGGTCTTTATGCCCATGGCGGAGAAGGCCGGTCTGCTGCTGCCGCTGGACAGGCTGGTGGTGGCCCGAGCCTTGCGACTGCTGCGCCAGCGACCGGCATCGAGCTGCCCCATCAGCCTCTCTCTGTGCGCCCAGAACCTGCTCACCCGCGAGTTCCAGCGCGAGCTCTTCTTCGAGCTGTTCCAGTTGCCGCGCAGTACCAACGAGGGGTTGATCCTGCAGTTGTCGGAGTCTCAGGTGACCCGCCACTACGAGGCCCTCAAGCGGCCGCTTCGGGCGATGCGCATGCTGGGGTGCAGGCTTGCCATCGATCACGCGGGCCAGGACGTGGTGAGCACCCAGTACATCAAGGAGTTCGAGATCCACTTCCTCAAGCTGCACCCCAGCCTGGTGCGGGAGATCCACCTGCGCCAGGTCAACCAGATGGCGGTACGCAGTCTGGTGGGGGGCTGTGCCAATACCCAGGCCCGGGTCATCGCGGTGGGGGTGGAGAGTGGCGACGAGTGGAAGATGCTGCGACACCTGGGCGTGCATGCCGGTCAAGGTCCCTGGTTTGCCGACCCCGAGCCCCTCAACCTGCCTGACTAGCGTCCCGGCCGGGGTGACAGGCGGCCCTGCTCCTGCAGGCCCGCCAGCCCCTGCAAGCCACCGGTGTGGATGAAGATGATCTTGCTGCCGCGCGCAATGCGGCCTGCCGCCAGTTCGCGAAACAGCCCCCACATCGCCTTGCCACTGTAGATGGGTTCCAGCGGCAAGCCGGTTTCTGCACTGAATGCCTGCACCCATTGCCAGAGTGCCGGACTGAACCTGGCATAGCCGCCGTCGTGGTGATCCAGCGCAATGCGCCAGCCCGGAGTAGTGGCCGCTGCCGGATGCAACCGGCATACCTCGCCGGTGATGAAGTCGGCCCCCTTGAGCACCGCGATGGCCAGGATCTGCTCCTGCGCCCGCTTGCCCGCGATGAGCCCCGCCAGGGTGCCGCCGCTGGCGCAGGGCAGCACCCAGAGATCCGGCGAGAAGGGCACCTCGTCGACAAGCTCGGCCACTCCGGGGATGGCCAGCGGGCTGCTGCCTCCTTCCGGTACCAGCAGGGTGTCGTCATCCTCGAACCGGGCAAGCCATTCGGGATCCTGGCGCCGGCGATAGTCCTGCCGGTCGACAAAAACGAGATCCATGCCCCAGCCTTTCGCCGCTTTCAGGGTGGGATTGCTGACGGTATCCCCTTCACCGCGTATGATGCCCCTGGTGCGCAGTCCCAGTCTGAGTCCTGCTGCGGCCAGGGCGTGAATGTGATTGGAGTAGGCGCCGCCAAAGGAGAGGATGTGGCCCTTGCCCAGCGTCTGTGCCTGTTGCAGATGGTATTTTAGCTTTCGCCACTTGTTGCCGGAGAGGGTCGGGTGGATCAGATCGTCCCGCTTGCACCAGAGCGTGACGTCATGGGCTGCCAGCAGAGGATGCCGGATCCGGTGCAGGGGGGAGGGGAGCTGAAGGGGCGCCATGGGATCGTCTCCCGTGGGTGCCAGCGTGGCCGTCGATGCGTCATTTGTCATAAAGTTGGAGGCTAATAGCCTGTTTATGTTAAGGTTTAGTCCTTTTTACGCGGCCAGGTGAAGATCCAGATGAAGTCACTGTTCAGGCGTTCTCCCTCCAGCCATCAGGTCGGGATCCTGCTGGCCATCGCCCTGACCGGCGTCCTGGGGCTGCTTATCAATCAGGCACCCCAGGCGGTGGATCCGGTGCAGCAGGTACGCGCCGCCCAGCTGGCCCAGCGGATCTTAAGCGAGGTACTGCAAAAATCCTTCGATGAGCACTCGGATCACAATGGCGGCCGTTTTCGCTGCGGTGAGACCGCCGGCACGCCTCCCGTGGTCTATCCCCCCTGCACCTCGGTCGCCGACTACGGCCCGGAGGGGGGCGAGACCCGCCCCTATGCCTTCAACGACGTGGACGATTTCGACACCTGGGGTCACTGGGTGGACGCCAACCAGTTTACCTAGACGGATGCCGAGGGTGTCAGTGACCAGGAGTATCGCCACTATCAGATCAGGATCGCCGTCACCCCGGATACCCTGTTTGGTAGCAGTGGGCCGGGGGCCGAGTCCATCGGCAAGCGCATCACCCTGACCGTGCGCCTGCCGGACGGGAGCGAGCTGGTCTTCGGCCTCTATCGGGGGAACTACTGATGGGCAAGCCACATTCCCGTGATGCCGCGTGGGAACACCCATGTGCCAGACTCGCCCGTGACCGCGTCCGACCCGGGCGTGAGGGGGGCTTCACCCTGGTGGAGCTGGTGATGGTGATCCTGCTGCTCGGGGTGATGGCGACCTTCTCCAGCCAGTTTATCGGCATCGGCACCCAGATTTACGGGGATGCCAGCCGCCGCGAGCAACTGATGAGCGATGCCCGTTTCGCCCTGGAGCGGCTCAATCGCGAGGTGCGCGACGCGGTCCCCGGTTCGGTGCGGGTCGAGGACGCAGGGGGCGGTGCCCAGGAGCAGGGGGCCTGTCTGCGGTTCTGGCCCATCGCTACCGCTAGCCGCTACCTGGAGACGGCTAGCAGCACCGTGCTTCGCATCGTCGAGCCTGTCACCATGCCGGCAAAGGAAGATACGGCCATCATCTATCCGCTGCCTGACACGACCTCTGGCAGTACCATCACGCTGGACAAGGGGTGTGTGCAGGGGCGTTGCACTGCCAGAGTGACCGAGGTAGGAACTCCCGTCTCCGGGGCCGTGCCGCTGACCCTGGCTGGTGCGCTCGCCAAGGACTCCCCGGGCCAGCGCATCTATTTTGCGAACCAGCAGGTGCTCTATTGTGTGAGAGGGGGCAACCTCTGGCGCATGGCCAAGTCCCTCGACGACACCCTGAGCAGCAGCGAGACCACCCGGTTGATGGCGGAGCATATTCGTCCCGCCGCCTATTATACCAATCGGATTAAACATTAGGTCAGTTTTATCCAATCTCGGCTACAAAGTGACATCACCCGCTCCACATCGG
>NZ_JAPDBQ010000179.1:0-7772 GCF_027705325.1 Aeromonas sp. QDB18 | reverse complement strand
AGAGCCGGCTGGAATGACGACTATCGGGCTCAGTTATTCTTTGGTTAAAATATCAACAAAGTGTGCTCCCGCCCTGCCCTGCCCATCGGGTGGTGCGATAAACTTGGCCGAAGCGCGAGCCAGCCGCTGCTCTCCGTCGATGCACTGTCCGGCAATATGCAACCCTGAGAGCAGCCATGCTTCGAGCTGATAGATGCCCCGCCGCTGCCCAAGTAGCTGGGCACAGATCGTAATAGTCTGACCCATGCGGATCGGTGCCACGAATCGAACCGTCAACTCCGCGGTCAGTGCCTTGATTCCCTGCATCAATAAACAGTGCGTCATCGCAGCATCGAGCAAGGTGCTGGTCATGCCACCGTGCAACAGTCCGGTATAGCCCTGATGTTTCTGGCTCACCACAAACGGAGCTCGCACGGAGCCATCTTGGTGTTGCGAGAACGCTAGTTCCAAGGAGTCCGGATTATTGTCACGGGAACCACAAACCATACACTGAGCATGACTTGGTTTGGCAATGAGATAAGGTGTCATCCATTCCTTCTTAGCGGCAGGCCGATAACCAGACTGCCGCATCGGATTATAAATTAACCGGCTAACTCGTCTACGGCTGCCAGCGCCTGTGTGCCATAGATCACCGCCGGACCACCGCCCATCAGGATGGCCACATCAATAGTTTCAACCAGTTCCTGTTTACTCGCGCCAGCTTTCAGCGCTGCTGCCACATGGGCTGCAATGCAACCATCACAGCGTGCAGCAATCGCAATTGCCGTTGCCATCAACTCTTTATGTTTAATGCTGAGTTCACCGTCGTACATCGCTGCTTTATGCAAAGCGAGAAATGCATTCATGGTGTCTGGACTAGCCTTGCGGTAGGCCGATCCGAATTGACGTTGTTCCTGATTAATCTCTGTGTAGTTCTTAGCCATAAAGTACCTCGACAAGTTGTTATTACAGATCAAAACGAATCTGTAACCATCTGATAGGTCTTGTAGCCCCCGGTCAGATTGCGGGCTTGAAATCCGTTTTGTACCAACATGCGATAGGCAACATGTCCGCGCAAACCGACCTGGCAAGCCACCAAAATTTCTTTATCGACAGGTAGCGTATATAAACGATCCCGTAACGCATCGAGTGGAATATTCAATGCGTTCGGAAAGACGCCTGATGCCTCCAGCTCTGGCGGATTTCGCACATCCAGCACGACTTGATCGGAAGCGCCCAGCAATAGTTCTTCGGTGTGACAAATTGCCTCATCACCATTCATCACATTACTGGCAACCATACCGGCTTGGTTCACCACATCACGCGCCGAACCAAACGGTGGCGCATATGTCAATTCCAGATCAGCCAACTGCTGAACGGTCATCCGGGCTCGTTGCGCAACGGCTAAAACATCAATCCGTTTGTCGATACCATCCAAACCAGCCGCCTGGGCACCCAGGATCTGGCCATCCGTTGGATCAAACAGTAATTTCAAGGTCACCGGGTGAGCACCGGGGTAGTAACTGGCGTGACTGGCGGTATGCACGTAAATCTTTTCATAGTTCATATTCAATCGCTTGAGTGTTTTTTCATTCAAGCCTGTACTGCCAATTGCCATGTCAAACAATTTGCAGATCGCTGTGCCTTGTGTCCGGCGATAATGCTCATGGCGACCAAGCATATTGTCAGCAGCAATCCGACCTTGCCGATTAGCGGGCCCTGCCAATGGCACCAGCGCCGCGTCGCCGGTGACGAAATTTTCCGTCTCTACCACATCGCCTACCGCATAAATATCTGGTTCAGACGTTTGCATGGCGCTATTAACCTTGATTCCGCCCAGAGCACCTAATTCCAAACCAGCTTTTACGGCCAGCGTCGTTTCAGGTTTTACACCAATAGCAAGAATGACCATGCCTGTCTGCAACATATCGCCGGAACTCAACATCAAATCCAAGTTATGGGTATGTGTGACGGGGGTGTCATATACAGCAGTCGCCTCAGGTTCGGCTGGATAAAAGTCAGCCACTGAAATGGCCGCCAAACCGGTTTTAAGACGCAAATCGATGCCTTTTTCGCACATATGGCGGTGCAACATATTGGCCATTTCACGATCAACCGGGGCCATAACCTGATCGGAGAGTTCCAAAAGGGTGACGTCAATCCCTCTATGGTGCAGTGCTTCAACCATCTCCAACCCAATAAAACCACCCCCGACAACAGTTACATGCTTAGGCTTCTCCGCTGCCAGTACAACTAGGATCTTATCCATATCCGGTATGCTACGCAGACTGTAGACATGATGACTATTAATTCCCGGTATTGGCGGTTTAATCGGTGATGCGCCTGGGCTTAATAATAGCTTATCATATGACTCCTGATAGGTTTCCCCCGTCAACGTCTGCTGAATCGTTATAATTTTATTTTTTACATCAATGTCTATAACGTCATTAAATACACGAACATCAACATTGAATCGGTTTTTGAAACTATCAGGAGTTTGAAGTATCAAGGCATCCCGTGATTCGATTTCACCACTGATATGATACGGCAAACCACAGTTTGCAAAGGATACAAACTCTCCACGCTCTAGAACTATGATTTCAGCATCTTCTGCTACTCTTCTTGCTCGTGCAGCTGCGGAGGCCCCACCGGCGACACCACCGACAATTACAATCTTCATCATAAAAATCCCTACGGTACAATCAATTAACGACTCTTATTCAGGTCGGCACAATTCAGCAGCAAGCACAGCTTTTATGGTGCGAATTACCAACCAGAACAATAAAACAGTCAATAAACACAATAGTACGCCCGATAACGCTTGGAAAAATACAGATGATGTCAGATGTGCCATTTTCATTGAGGCAATAGTTAAAGCGGCTAAAGGAAAGGAATAGGCCCAGGAAGAGATAAAAAATGGCACTTTGAAAAATCTAAATATATTCATTGCAAGTAATAAGCCTAGAAATAGTGCGATGTAATAGATAACTCTTGCAAAAACATCAAGCTGGCCAACTAGGCTGGTATAGGAGACAAATCCAACAGAGGGGGGAGCTAGAAGAATAAATAGCATAGGGGTCATTCGAGCGGGTAATGGCTCATGAAAGAACAGCCGGTACATGATGATCGTCAACAGTACGATCCAAAATACGATCCCGATACTGAAACAAAACCAGCTCAACTCGGTGTAACCTAATTGGCTACCTGTAATAGGGACAATAATATTGCAAACCACAGGAATAAACCAACTTGGGTTCGCATGTGATAGAGTGTAGTGAGTGTGGTGAATCCAACTGCTCATCACATACATGGTAAGAGCAATTTGCAAGGTGGTTCCAGCAATCCATAAATAAGTGGAAGTTATTGTTTCATGCTGCCAAACAACAGAAAGTAGCAAGAGGCTGATAGAAAAAGAAGGAAAGAAGTTTATTCGAACCGGGTGGCGAATTTCTTCTAGCACTGAATGAGTATAACGCCCTATTTTTACCGCATAAAGGATTGACAATATGACCATCGCTATTGATGTCGCGTAAGCAAATATTGACCAAATGGCCATGCCATGAAAGAAAATGGCAGAGGCACCTTTCCAAGCCAGAGTAAATCCGGACAATCCCATAATCATCGAAAAAAATGACACTGGAAAATAAGCAATTCTAGGCAAGTCAGGCTCAAGATTAGACTGAGGAACATTTAAAGTCATTTTGATATCCACCATGAGTGTTGATTTTATTCAAGCTACTACATTAGAGATGTCTAATTCAACTGATTTGTCTCAACTTCTTCATCTTGATGAAATAATAATAAATATCTGACTGAGCATTCAGTCCATGCTCAGTCAGAACCTTTACCTATGTTTATTTTTACTAAGGTAATATTACAAAATTAGCGTTGCTGTTTAACTGGTTCGGATATCTGATATAAATGCTCATCACATCGTGTATGACAACCACAAAGCCGCTCTTGACCAGTTTCAGGTGATATTGTCAATTCTCGTTTGCGCACCTGGCGGAGCCAGAACAGAAGTGCAACACCCAACAAGTTCAGCCAAGTGAACAATATTGGCAACACACATTGACTTAGGACTGACAGCATTTGCCACGACCCTGGCCGCGATGACCACAGCCATGTCTGTGTATCTGGTTCCCTTGACCATGAACCATCTCTTGCTGAAGAGGCTTAGTTTCGTGACAGCAAGCCACTGAGTACTCCCCTTCGGAATGCTTACAACCACCAGACTTTTTCTTCACTTCATGATTCAGCGATTGACGGCCTTGACTAGCCTGATGCAACTGCTTCAGTCCACTGGTAACTGGATCAACCAGCTCATGAGTTGGGCGGCGACCACAGTCAGTCTGATACACGACAAACTGCCGGGCCAGCAATTTTCCCAACATCTGCTCGCCGATATTGCGAACTACAATCCGCTCAACCTGTTGCTCTGCTAATAGATCGACCATTTTCTGTTTACCGGCACAATTAGCCGCCAGTGCAGGATTGTCGACCCGGTTAATCTCAACGCCACGTTCATCTAGAAAGACTAAGCAATTAGCCTTGGTAAAATGGTTGGCGACCCGATCATCAATCATTGGAATGGCTGTGATCATGTTTTGTAACTCCTTCATCCTCAAGGTGCATCATAAGGGCCTTGCCCTGGGTTAAGCAGTCCACGACCTTGAAACGGGCTGCTTTCAGAACATTGGCCAGTGTCTGCCGGGAAACCCCCATCTCCACCGCCGCTTCTTGCTGTTGCATGCCGAGTAAATCGACCAATCGCAAGGCTTCAAACTCATCATCTTTCAAGCGAACTTGCTCCAACTGGCTCATGGGTCGAGCATTTGGCTTGAAGCAACTATCCGCTGGGCGGCCACAGATGTTACGTGGAATCTTAGGTCTAGCCATTAGGGTTCCTTACTGGCATATGCCATATATACACCTTGAATGTGGCATATGCAACATATTGGTTGTGGTTAGAGACAAATCTAGATCGGACGCTCATTAATTGGGCTTCATATGAGGTTCTTTTCGCGTCATCTAGAGCCTTGCTGTGACATGGTAATCTTTTATGGTTTTTCAAAATTGTGCCGAACTACCAATCGCTTTCATCCCAAAAATGAGTTTCGAAAGGGACTTTTTTTGGCTTGGCGCATAGTTTGTGCCCCAGTTTCTACCTGCATGTTCTTGAGGTCGAAGTGAATCGCCCCTGGTTTTCTAGACACTCTGTTGCTGACAAATAAACTGCCTTTCAAACTCTACCGGCGACAACCCATCATTGGAACCATGGCGTCTGATTGGGTTGTAAAACATTTCGATATAATCAAATACGTCGCTGCGGGCTTCATCTCTTGTCGCGTAAATCCTGCGCTTGATCCGCTCCCGTTTGAGCAACTGAAAGAAGCTCTCGGCGACCGCGTTGTCGTGACAGTTACCCCGTCGGCTCATGCTGCAACTCAGGTTGTGGGTCTTCAGAAAGTCCTGCCATTCACCACCGGTAAACTGGCTGCCCTGATCCGAATGCACCAGTACCGGCTGCTTGGGCTTGCGCCGCCAGACGGCCATCAATAACGCATCAACCGCCAAGTCTGCCGTCATGCGTGACTTCATCGCCCAGCCGACGATCTGGCGAGAGAACAGGTCGAGCACCACCGCCAGGTACAGCCACCCTTCTTGAGTACGGATGTAGGTAATGTCAGTCACCCAGGAGATGTTGGGGGCTGGCACCTTAAACTGACGTGCCAGCGTGTTTGGGGCCGCCTGCGTGCTCTTGCCTCCATAATGCCCCTTGCGGCGTTGATAACCTGTTTGCGAACGCAGTCCTTCCCGCGTCATTAATTTGGCCACACGGTGCATGCCGCAGCCTTCCCCTGCGTCACGAAGGTCGCGATGGATCTTGCGATAGCCGTAGACAGCACCACTTTCCAACCAGGATTGCTTGACCAATCCGATCAGTCGTTCGTCCTCCTGCTGTCGTGGCGATACGGGCTGTTTCAGCCACGCATAGAAGCCACTTCGGTGAACCCCCAGGGTCTGGCACAGGGTAACGACACTGTAGCGGTCGAGTCGGGAGGTTATGAACGCGTACCTTTCCTTGACTCGCTGGCAAAGTACGCGGCGGCCTCCTTTAGGATATTGCGCTCCTCGGTGACTTGGCGCAGTTCGGCTTTCAGGCGGCGGATCTCGGCTTGCAAGGCAGACTCTTCGAGCTGCTGGTCAGCAGGCTTGCCGTACTGCCTGAGCCAGGCATACAGACTGTGGCTGGATACCCCAAGGGCGCGTGCAACGTCAGCCACCGGCCATCCGCGCTCGGTGATTTGTTTAACGGCTTCGATTTTGAATGTTTCTGGATAACGCTGACGGGTCATAACACCTCCAATAGTTGCCTCATTTTAAGGCTGTGAGGTGTCTAGGGAACTGGGGGCGATTCACATCATGTGGGGAGAGGGCTTACTGCGCTGTTCTAGGTCAAAAAACAGAATTAGATGATGGTTCTCATTGGTTTCATCTTGTAAGCACTCCATCAGTTGGGTAGGTATGTAGGCATAGAGCTCAGGAACCTGTAACAGATTTTGATCGGAAACTAGGGGCGATTCATGAGACTGCAAGCTCCTTTGCTCTATGACGAGGAGCCCACACAGAACACTGCAATCCTAGCTAAATAAATAGTCTGTTTCGGAGCAGGAAACGGTAAGTGTTAATCTGGCAGGGTATTGAAGGTCTAATCACCGGATAATGCGTTTGAGCCATGAAGCGCTGACTAGCATCAGGGAGCAGAAAGGCGAAAGTTTTTAATCCTAAGCTTGTAGAGCCTAAACGTGCCAGAGATTGACCAGAGACGCATAACAAAAAGGCCTCGCATTGAAAGCGAAGCCTTGTGGAGTGTGCTGTCCAGAGCTGTGGTATGTAAACTGTCATGAGGATTTTCAATCCCCTGCTCTACCGACTGAGCTATCTGGGCAACGGCGCGCATTAAACCCTTTCTGGACTGAGGTGTCAACCACAGGCCGCAGATTGATGTACCGTTCGCTCGATATCCGAGCAATCTTCCCGTGATTGGACCGGTTTCCCCGTTTTAACCATGAAAAGAGGGGCGCCTGCGGGGCAGGGCGGGCCGACGGCCAGCAGAACATCATGAAGGATGGCGGGCTGCCTGACGTGCCGAGGGCTGCCCGTTGGCGCCAAGCCGGAAGAGGCGCCAGTTATCTTGGCCCATCGATTGAGCCTGCCGCGCTCTGCGGGTATGCTTTGCCGCACTCATCCCCTGGCCATGGTCCGGGCCGACGCGGCTGGCAGGGGTGACATCCATCCAACACCGCCTGGGGTTTATATGAATACCAATATGCAAGAGTGGCGCGAAGAGACCGCCGCCATCGTCAACGAGCTGCTGGCCGATGGCAGCAACCCGGATCTGGATTACGAGATTGAGCACCACTTTGCCTGCCAGAAGTTCGATCTGCTGGAGAAGGCGGCGGTCGATCTGTTCAAGGCCGGTTTCGAAGTGACCGACGCCGAGGAGATGGAGCTGGACGACGGCGCCACCATCTTCTGCTTCGACGCCATGGTGGAGTGCAAGCTGGACATCGACACCATCGTCGCCGACATCGAGAAGATGCTGCCCATCCTCGAGAAATACGGGGTGGACTACGACGGCTGGGGCACCTACTTCCAGGAGTAAGTGCGTCAGATCACGTACGCTTTGCAAAAACAACAAGGCCACCCTCGGGTGCAATGCTGATCAGTTAAGGATCCATTGACCGATCCTTCTGCTGTAGGACAATCCGGAACCAATCACTGGTTCC
>NZ_JAPDBQ010000178.1:0-7903 GCF_027705325.1 Aeromonas sp. QDB18 | reverse complement strand
AATGTGGCGTTGGAGCCGATTTCAAAAAAAGTGGCGCAATACCGTTAGGGCAAGTACGTCGATTTAACGGCGCTTACCGTCATAGCGCGTGCCTCCTACATGGAGACGCGATTAGATCACAGACGATCTGCCTGTTCAAATTTCATTAACAAAGTGCGATCCCGCCCTGGGCGACAACGGGGCAAGAAGTCGGCGCGAGGCTCAAGGGTAAACAGGGTGTGATGGTTGGCAGAAAGCGCTTGGGCGATGACGGTATAACCTGGCCAGAAGGAGGCAATATCAATATGATGCACGGCGACAGCAGGGTGATGGTGGTGGTGTGTTTGGAGACAGCCAGTTTACCAGCACCCTGTCTGTCAACTTCCACTTCCCCAAGATCCCGCGAAGAACCTAAAAAGAGGCCAATGCCTGGCTGTATTGATCACCACCAAAAATCTGCAACCGGGAATAGATGACCTGGCCCCGTAGCAGGGCGGCGAAAGTCAGGGCGCTGGCACCGATGTCAACGATGCCAACCGGTTTCTCCGAGGTTTGCAGGTCGGGCAGGCAGGCCAGCACGGCGCGTCCGAGCGCATGGGCCCCCACATCCACCACCATGGTCGTCATGCCAGCCTCCGTCAGGGCACTGACCCGGCCACTGACGCTCTCGGTCCGCGCGGCACTGAGCAGGACCTCCTGACGCCCTCAGTCATCCCCTCATTTTCAGAGCATGATATAAGCATGTTTGATACAAATGTTAACATGTACTATCTCGTCAAATGCTAGCAATTGCTCTGCAAGCCGCATACAGCCTGGGTTTTACTTGTATAAGAGCTTAGTGGTATTGCCTCGTCAAAAATGCGGTGGTTTCTCTGGAGGCCGTACCACGCCTGGCGCATATGAGGGGATGACTAAGCCTGACGCCCGTTGTCGCCCGCCATCCCGAGGATTTCAAAATCCAGGCTCACTTCATCGAGGGGAAAGGGGATGAGCTGCTCTGCCTCCAGGTGAACCTGGTTCTCCAGCTCGCTCTCGTTGATGTTGGTATCGACCTGAATGATCTTGGTGATGACATTGGAACCGGTCACGGCCGTGGCCACGTTCTGGCAATCCCCTTGCACGAGCCGCTTGAGCGACTTGAGGGACTGACTGACCCGTTCAATGTCCTGAAGTTGATAGTCGACCAGCGTTCCTCTTGGCATGGGGATCTCGGCAACCGAACCGAGGTGCACCTTGCCGGGACGTCCGCTGATGGTGACGGCCTTGATGGTTTGACTGCCAAAATCAATGCCCGCCATGGAGACGAGGGATCCCTTACTTAATAGCCCAAACATATACACATCCATGCGTTATTGGGTTTTCGGACTTATTGTAGGACAGCGCGTCATGATGTGACGGCTTAACTCAATATAATGCTCTATCTATCAATGTCATAAAGTTTGTGTCAAAAGTTGACGCCCCTCTCCTTTCGGCCTTGATTGCGGCCCCCTTGGTAATTGTGCCCTGGAGTGCTACCCTCCCGCCTCTTCTCGGGGTCGCCTGTTTGCGGACAGGAAAACCTCGAATCCGCGAGGGTAAAAAGGCTATACTCTGCGCCCGTTGGCTAATTTTAAGACGATTGGTAGTTCTTCCATGCTGAAATGGCTCGTTCGCCTGTTTATTGTCATGATGCTGGGTGCTGTGCTGGGCGTTGCCAGCCTCATCGGCATCTACTTCTACATCAAGCCCCAGTTGCCGGACGTCAGCGCCCTGCGCGATGTCAAACTGGCTACCCCCATGAAGGTCTACAGCCGGGACGGGGAATTGATCTCCCAGTTTGGCGAAATTCGTCGCATCCCCCTGCGGCTGGACGAAATTCCCCAGTCCATGATCGATGCCGTACTCGCCACCGAAGATGCCCGCTTCTATGAGCACCCGGGCATTGACCCCATCGGCATCATCCGTGCCGCCACCGTCTGGGCCGTCTCCGGCCAGGCGCGTCAGGGCGCCAGTACCATTACCCAGCAGGTGGCCCGCAACTTCTTCCTGAGCAACGAGAAGACTCTTGTACGCAAGATCAAGGAAGTGTTCCTCGCCTGGCGCATCGAGCAGAACCTCTCCAAGGACGAGATCCTCACCCTCTATCTCAACAAGATCCCCCTCGGCTACCGGGCATTCGGGGTCGGCGCGGCCGCCCAGGTCTACTTCGGCAAGGAGGTCAAGGATCTGACCCTGGACGAGATCGCCATCATCGCGGGTCTCCCCAAGGCACCCTCCATGCTGAACCCGATCCGCTCCCCGGAGCGCGCCTTCGCTCGCCGCAACGTGGTACTGGGTCGCATGCTGGAAACCGGCAAGATCACCCAGGCCCAGTATGACGAAGCCTCCAAGATGCCGGTCAAGGCCCGTTTTCACGGTGCCGAAACTACGCTGAACGCCCCCTATCTGAGCGAGATGGTGCGCCAAAAGATGGTGGAGCAGTTTGGTGAAGATGCCTACACCATGGGGCTGCATGTCTACACCACCGTCACCGCCAAGCGTCAGCGCGCCGCCCATCAGGCGTTGCTGGACGGTGTCTTCGACTACGACACCCGCCACGGCTACCGTGGCCCGACCGCCTTGCTGTGGAAAGCCGGTGAAACGTCCTGGGACTACGAGCAGATCATGGCCCATCTGGCCAAGCAGCCGACCTATCAGCCCCTGATGGCCGCCGTGGTCACCCAGCTCGGCGACAAGAGCGCCACCCTGGTGCTCAAAAATGGCAAACAGGCCGAACTGGGCTGGAATGGCATCAAGTGGGCGCGTGCCTTCATCACCGACGATCGCCAGGGCTTTGCCCCGAAATCGGCGCGGGATGTGCTCAAAGTCGGCGCCCAGATCTGGGTCAGGGAGAAAGGGGAAGAGTTGCTGCTCTCCCAGATCCCCGACGTCAACGCCGCCCTGGTGGCCATGAACCCGCAAGACGGCGCCATCGAGGCCCTGGTCGGCGGCTTCAGCTTCGAGCTCTCCAAGTTCAACCGGGTCGATCAGGCCCGTCGTCAGGTCGGCTCCAACATCAAACCGTTCCTCTATGCCACCGCGCTGGAGCAGGGCTATACCCTGGCGTCCCTCATCAACGATGCACCGATCAACCAGTGGGATCCTGCCAAGGGCCCCATGTGGCAGCCCAAGAACTCGCCCGCCATCTATGAAGGGCCGACCACCTTGCGCCTCGGCCTTGCCAAGTCCAAGAACGTGATGTCGGTCCGCCTGATGCGCGCCATCGGGCTGGATACCTATATCGACGGCCTGACCCGCTTCGGCTTCGCCCGTGATCACATTTCTGCCAACGAATCCCTGGCGCTGGGTGCGGCGGAGTTCACCCCGCTGGAAGTGGTGCGCGGCTACTCGGTGCTGGCCAATGGCGGCTTCCAGGTCACCCCCTACTTCATCACCGAAGTGACCGACAGCTTCGGCACCCCCCTGTTCGAGGCCAACCCGGCCGCCGCCTGCCGCGACTGCGGCGTGCTGGCCGCCGCCGGTCTCGACAGCGCGGATGCCTATGCCAATACCACGGCAGACTGGAAGGCCCAGTGCCCCATCGATCCTGTCGTGCCCAACAACATGGCACCGCAGACCATCAGCGCCCAGAGCGCCTTCCTCATCACCGACACCCTGACCACCGCCATCTGGGGTGGCAATGGCTGGCGTGGTACCGGCTGGCGGGCAGCCCGTGACCTCAAGCGTCACGACATCTCGGGCAAGACGGGGACCACCAACGAATCCCGGGATGCCTGGTTCTCCGGTTATACCCCGAATCTGGTGGCCACCTCCTGGATCGGTTTTGACAACCACCAGCGCGATCTGGGCCGGGCCGAGTTTGGCGGCGGTGCCGCCCAGCCCATCTGGATTGACTTCATGAAGACGGCTCTGCAACAGGTGCCCGAGCGCAAGATGCCGGTCCCCGAAGGGATCATGCAGGTCCGCATCGATCGTGAAACCGGTCTGCTGACCAATCGCGCCGATGGCAGTACCACGGAGGAGTTCTTCAAAGAGGGCACAGAGCCCACCCGCTACGCGAGCCAGATCTCCGATGGCAACCAGGTGTATGGCGGTGACGATGCGACCACAGACGGTCCCGTCTCCACCGACGACATCTTCTAGGTCCCCCTGGAAACAACAAAAACCGGCGCCCAGGCGCCGGTTTTTGTTTCGGGATGACGAGCGGGCTGCGTCAGCCCAGCAGGGCTTTCATCAGACTCGAGATGCGGGCCGCCAGCTCATTGAAGCAGGGGCGGCGAACCGAGTAGTGACGATAGAGCAGGGAGATGGTGCGCCCCGGCACGGGGTTGATCACCGGGCGATAGCTGACGCCCCCCTCCTCCGGGTTGGCGGGCACGGCGAGCCTGGGCACCAGCGTCATGCCGCTGCCAGCGGCGACCATGTTGCGCAAGGTCTCCAGACTGGTGCCCTTGAAGCGCTGATCCTCACCGATGCCCGCGGCAAAACAGAAACCCAGCGCCTGATCCCGCAGGCAGTGACCGTCGGCCAGCATCAGCAATTTCTTGCCCTTGAGATTGTGCAGGGGCACCGCCTTGGCGCTCGCCTCCGGGTGATGCTGAGGCACGGCCAGCCACATGGGCTCCTGATAGAGGGGGATGGCGCCAAACCCCTCCATCCCTTCCAGCTCCGCCAGCACGAGGCAATCCAGCTCCCCCTCCTCCAGCCGCTTGAGCAGCACTTGGGTCTGATCTTCGTAGAGGTAGAACTCCAGCTTGGGGAAGTGTTCACGCAGATCCTGGATGATGTGGGGCAGCAGGTAGGGGCCCACGGTGGGAATGAAACCGATGTGGATCTCGCCGGACATGGGCTCGGCGAAGTGCTGGCCTATGCTCTTGAGCTCTCGCGCCTCTTTGAGCACCTTGCGCGCCTGACGGGCCATGGCATCGCCGGCGGGCGTGAACAGCACCTTGCGGGAGGTGCGCTCGATGAGGATCACTCCCAGTTCATCTTCCAGCTTGCGCAGCTGGCCACTCAGGGTCGGCTGGCTGACAAAGCAGCGCTCCGCGGCCTTGCGAAAGTGTTTCTCCTCTTCCAGCGCTACCAGATATTCGAGATCGCGAAGGTTCATAGGTACTGCATCCTGCCGTTCAATGAGGCCGATAGCATGCACAAGAACGGTGCGGGGGACAAGGGAGGCGCGCAGACGGGTCTGCCCTCTCCCTCTCCTTTGACAAGCCACAGGCGATGGGCGAGAGACTCACCCCATCAGGGAGGCAATGTGATCCGCGAACGCCGCTGGCTCTCCCAGATAGGAGGAGACAGGCAGCGCAACGACGCGCTCCCCTTGCATCAATCCCAGGGTCGGGAACCCCTGCCCGCCGAGCCGGCGCAACCACGCCTGGCTTGTGGCCAGATGGCCCACAAGATCGACCCGACCAAAGGCCAGGGCGAATGCCTCCGGTGTCAGCCCCTGCTCCCGCGCGAGCGCTGCCAGCTGTGTCGGGGAACCGACCCATTCCCCATCCCGGTAGTGGGTCTCCTGGATGCGGTGCAACAAGGCAAGGCCGTCGCCGCCAAGCTCGCTCACCGCCAGCACTGCGCGTATGGGCGGCTCGGAGTCAAGGAGCAGCGACTCGTTGAGCAGGAGCTCGTTGAAGTAGCGCTCACCAAAGCGCTGTCCGGTGAGGGCGTGGATGCGCTCATCATGGGGACGCACATAGTCCCGCAGGGGCTGGCCCATGGCCTGGCGCCTGGCGCCCATCCAGAGGCCCCCCCCATGCAGTTCGATGCGAAGGCCCGGGATCTCGGCAGCGGCTTTCAGCAGGGGGGCGGCGCCATAGCACCAGCCACAGAGGGGGTCATAGACATAATGGAGGGTTATTTGCGCTTCGTTCATCATCATTCTCGCTTCAAGGCTGGATAAAAAACCGGGCCCTCGGGCCCGGTAAAAAAACACAGGGAAGTAGGCGTCAGGGAGTTACCACTTCATCTCGCCGGTATTGACCTTGGCACCGATGGCCAGGCCATCGTCGACCGGCAGGGAGGGGTAAGCCTTCTTCAGCGCTTCAATCAGCTGGCCGGAGTGCTTGGTCTTGGCCAGCTCCTGCTCAAAACGCTGCACGTAGTCACGGGTGAAGGTCACGGCTTCGGTACCCTTGGGCGCAGTTCCCAGGAAGTGACCCGGCACCACACGCTCGGGTTTCAGGGCCAGCAGGTTGTTCAGCGCCTTGACCCAGTTGCTGCGAGCGGCCTTGGACTGGCTGTCCGCCATCCAGACGTGCACGCCGCTGTAGACCGGCACACCACCAAAGGCCGTCTTGATGGAAGGGGCCCAGAGGTAGGCATTCGGGGTGTTCATCTCTTTGATGTCAATCTTCTCGCCATCCAGCGTCAGGTGGCTGGCCGTCATCACTTGCGGCACGGTCAGGCTCTTGGGTGCATCCTTGCCCAGGATCGGGCCCCAGTAGCTCAGCTTGGCATCCTTGGTCTGCTTGATATGGTCGACCACATGCTGGTCGGCCAGCACCTTGATATCCGGGAACGCCGCCATGACGGGTTCCAGACCGAAGTAGAAGTCGGGGTCACCGGCACTGATATAGACAGTGGTCAGCTTCTTGCCGCTCTTCTTGATCATGTCCACCAACGCCTGACCATGTTGCACATCGAACTGGGCATCGATCAGGATGGCCTCTTTGTCACCGGTTACCAGTGAGGAGGAGACGGGGAAGATGGCCTTCTCGCCGGGGTTGTAGACGGTCTCGGTCAGGGGGGCCGCCAGGGCGGAACCCGTCATCAGGAGGCTGCTCAGGGTCAGGGTACGCAGTGTGTTGTTCATCAGATAACGCTCATCGGTGTGGATTAATGGAATGAGCGCAGTTTATTGCATCACCATCGATACAAATACCGCATAATGGGCGCATCACTGTTGCACAAATCGAGCATATAGGGGCACAAGATGGATAGGCTGACCGCATTGCGGGTCTTCGTCTGCGTGGTGGAACAGGGCAGCCTGAGCGGCGCCGGGGAGAAACTGGAGATGTCCCGCGCCATGGTGTCGCGCTACTTGGCCGAGCTGGAACGCTGGATGGGGGCCAGATTGCTGCACCGCACCACCCGCCGGCTGAGCCTGACCGGGCCGGGAGAAGAGGCGCTGAACCGGGCCAGAGCCATGCTGGCCCTGGGGGAAGAGATGGAACACCTGGCCATCCGCCATGACGAGGCCCCCAAGGGGCAACTGCGCATCACCTGCAGCTACTCTCTCTCCGAAGCCCTGCTGGTCGGGGCGGCGAACGACTACCTGGCCCGTTACCCCGGCACGGCGATCGACATCCTGCTGCTGGACCGGACGGTCAATCTGGTGGAGGAGCGAATCGATCTCGCCCTGCGCATCACCAACGACCTCGATCCCAACCTGGTGGCCCGCAGGCTCGGCACCTGCCACTCGGTGGTGTGCGCCAGCCCCGCCTACCTGGCCCGCCATGCTCCGCCGCAGCAGGTGCAGGATCTGGCACTGCACAACTGCCTCACCTACACCTATTTCGGCAAGAGCCTGTGGGAGTTTCTGGGGCCCGATGGTCCCGAATCCGTCCCGGTGAGCGGCAACCTCAGCGCCAACATCTCCAACCTGCTGCTGGCCGCCACCCTGGACGGGGCGGGGATCAGCCTGCAACCCGCCTACTCGGTTCAGCCCCATCTGGCAAGCGGCGCCCTGGTCCCCCTGCTCACCCCGTGGCAGCCCAAGCGCCTCGGCGTCTATGCCGTTTATGGCACCCGCAAACAGATGTCCCCCCTGCTGCGCAGCTTCCTCGACTTTCTCGTGGAGCGGATGGCGGACGATCCCCTGTGGCAGGAAGCCCCTCCCTCTCTCTGATCCCTGCGAGCCCCACAAAAAAGGTTCATCGCGGCTTTCCGGGGAAGGCCGCCTTGATTTTCAGAAAAAAGTATTCTGAGTCCCTAAATCCAT
>NZ_JAPDBQ010000177.1:0-7906 GCF_027705325.1 Aeromonas sp. QDB18 | reverse complement strand
TGCCCTCCATGAAACGATCACCCGGAACCACCAATGCCGCACATTGGGTGAGTTATTACGTCGCGTGTTCTACTTCCGGGATCATGCCGCCCCGTTCCCCGGTAATGGACATGGGCTTATGCAACTGGAGCGAAATTAGGATCAGCTATTTAGTAGATTAGCCATTACACGTAATCGGATGTTCGCGTAAATCACTCCTCCCACCATAACAACCAAGTTTCCCTTCAGGCTGGCCGCCCTTGCTGCACGGCAACAACCGCAACCAAAACCTCTCGTTCGTCCGATGACGCTGGGCTAATCGAACCAACAGGGCATTGGCTGGCGCTCTATGCCGGTTGATCAAGATCGGCCATTGCCCTTTGCGAGCCGTGGATGGGCCAATCAGCGGCATCAGGGCACACAACAAGCATGCATAAGTAAAAATTAGGTCATGATCCGAAAACCCATAAATTCTGTTTATACCGACTACCTTGGCGGAGTTGGCGGCCACCAGCGGTGTTTACGGGTGCCTGCGGGACATCGCCCGATCTCTGGTAAACGAGCGGACCATCCTCATCCGCCCTTGCCGCATATCTTGCAGAAAACGGGGTAACGTTTGGTACCTCAGGGGGAGTGGCTGCGTATTACCGGGAAATTACCCTGCTGGCGAAGCCGAGCTGTTATCATTTGAGTCAGTCCCCAGCGCAGCCACGCCCCGAGAGGAGAGTCATGGACATACCTGCCGCCCCGTCCTCCACCCTCTGCCAGCAGTGTCATGAGCAGGTGGATCTCGACTTCGACTTCACCATGGCCTTTCAGCCCATCGTCGATTGCAGCCAGCGCACCCTCTTCGGCTATGAGGCCCTGGTGCGGGGGCTCAACAACGAGTCGGCGCAGAGCGTGATTGACCGGGTCAACGACGACAACCGCTACCGCTTCGATCAGCTGTGCCGGATCAAGGCCATCGCGCTGGCCGCCCGCCTCGACATGCGGGGCATGCTGAGCATCAACTTCCTGCCCAATGCGGTCTATCGCCCGGAGCGCTGCATCCGCACCACGTTGCAGGCGGCCCGCGAGCATCTCTTTCCCATCGAGCAGATCATGTTCGAGTTCACCGAGGTGGAACAGGTGCAGGACAACCGCCATATTCGCGGCATCGTCGATCACTATCAGGCCCTGGGCTTCAAGACGGCGATCGACGACTTTGGCGCCGGTTACTCGGGCCTGAGTCTGCTGGCCGATTTTCGCCCCGACATCGTCAAACTCGATATGCACCTGCTGCGCGGCATCGACCAGGACCCGATCCGTCAGGCCATCGTTCGCCACTGTCTGGCGCTGTTTACGGAGTTGCAGATCACCCCGCTGGCGGAAGGGGTCGAGACCCGCGACGAGATGGCCTGCCTGCGGGAGATGGGCGTCAGCCTGATGCAGGGCTATCTGTTTGCCCGCCCCGGCTTCGAAACCCTGCCCGAGGTGGATTTCGCCAGCCTGTGAGCGGCGCTGGCCATCTCCCTTGGTTGGCGTTCATTCGGGCAAGGCGGGACGGGAGGCGGCCCGGAGGATATCCACGGGCGGACGGCAGAAAGCGCTGGACCGGGCAACCCCCTGGGCTAGGATGGGACTGTCACCCTTTGCAACCACCGCTCTGACAGGGACACCATGGCGCAGGTTTCAGGATACCGCTTCTTCGCTCTTTCACTGCTCTTGCTGCTGGCCTTCCAGGTATGGGGGGCGCAAGGCAGGGGCAACATCACACTGGTGAGCTCCCTTGAAACCAGGGAGTCCCCCTATGGTCTCTGGCTCGATCTCATCTATCGGGATGCGTTCGCCCGCCTGGGCTATGACTTCCAGTACCAGGGCTACCCCGGGGGACGGGCCCCCCTGCTGGCAGAGCAGGGACAGGTCGATGGCGAGATCCACCGCGCCGCCAGCTACCAGCAGCAGACCCGCACCCTCCAGCGCGTGCCCGAGCCCCATTTCGCCGTCTCCTATCAGGCCTATGTCCACCAGCCCGGGATCCAGCTGCAGGGGTGGCACAGCCTGCAGGGCACCGGTTATCGGGTCGAGTTTCGCCGTGGCGCCAAGCTGCCGGAGATGATGCTGGGCAAGGTGGTGGCACCGGACCGGCTCTTTGCCATCGCCACCGCCGAGCAGGGGATGGGCAAGCTGCTCAAGGGGCGCAGTGACCTCTATGTGGAGCAGACCCTGATTGCCAGCCAGGCCCTGGCCGCCCTGACGCGCCAGGACCCGGGCTATGCCGGCATCTACTCCGCCGGGGTGATGGAGCTGGCCGATTCTTACGTCTATCTGCACGAACGGCATCAGGATCTGCTGGCCCCCCTTGCCGGCGTGATCCGGCAAATGAAGCAGGACGGCACGGTGGCGCGCTATGAGCAGCAGGCCATGGCGACTGAGGGCACCAGCCAACCTTAACGTCCTCTTTTTCCGCACGCCTTCCCGCGCCCTGACCATGCAGGAGACCCGGGGCGATCAATTCTGTCGCAGAGTCATGGCCGCAGCGGGCACCCTGTTCGTCAACACCACGTTGACAAAAACGCCCCCTGTATCAGGGAACTCGCCATATAAAACCCCATCGACCTTGTGTTCATCTGGCTTGCGGCCAAAAGGCACCATGTCCGTCTGTGCATACCCCAAATCTTGCAACATCCCCCACTCCGACCGTCCCATCATTTCGATGGAGTCACGTCATCGTTCAGGCATATCTTCCCCTCGAGGCCCGTGCCAGGGCCCGATCACAGGAGCAATACATAATGAAAAAAGCAGTAACGGCCGCCTTGCTGGCCATGATGATGGCGGCCTCGGTTCAGGCGGCAGACAAGGTGACCACGGTGCCGGTGCACTTCGCCAAAGGCGCGCACAGCGCCAAGGTTGACGGCACCTTCTCCGGTTATGACACCATCAACTACACCCTGGGCGCCAAAGAAGGCCAGACCATGACGGTCGCCATCACCGGCAGCACCAATGCCAACTTCAACGTCTTCGCACCGGGCGCCATCCCGGGTCAGGCCGAGGCACTGGGCGGCGGCAACGTGGACACAAAATGGCAAGGCACCCTGCCCAAGTCGGGCAAGTACCTGATCCAGGTCTACCAGATGCGCGCCACCGCCCGTAACGGCGCCAAGGTCCCTCACTCCCTATCGGTCGGCATTCAATAACCGACGCCAATATTGCCTGTGTGACAAGCAAGAAGGAGCCCATGAGGCTCCTTCTTTGTTACTGCGGTATGGCAGAAGCTATCAGCCGGTATAGACAGGCAGCAGCCCCGCCATGTTGAGCAGGTGGAAGGCGGCGGTCAGCACGCCGAACAGGATCACCAGGACGATCATGAAGAGGCCGCCGGGGGCGCGGAAACCCTCGCCACCGTCTTCGCGCCGGGCCGCCCGCACCTTCCAGGCCAGCAGGGGCGGGATGATGCAGGTCCACAGGGTCGCTACGGCGCCCGCATAGCCGATGGCCACCAGGAAGCCGAACGGGAACAGCAAGGAGAGCACCAGGGGCGGCAGGAAGGTCACCGCCCAGGACTTGGCGCGGCCACCCCGGCTGTTGTCGAACTTGAACAGATCCGCCAGGTAGTCGAACACCCCGAGCCCCACCCCGATGAAGGAGGAGAGGATGGCCGCCATGGAGAAGGCGTTGAGGGCGCTGGCCACCGCCTTGGACTCGATTACCGAGCCGAGGGCCTTGAGCAGGGCATCCACGTTGCCCCCCTCTGCGATCACCGGGCCGAACTCGCTACGGGGCAGGTTGCCAAAGACGCTCACCAGCCAGATGAGGTAAAACGCGAGTGCGATCAGGGTGCCCCCCAGAATGGCGCGGCTGGCACGGCGCTCTTCACCGTAGTAGGCGCGCATGGAGGAGACCGAATGGTGGTAGCCGAACGAGGTGAGCGCCACCGGCAGCATCACCAGGGCATAGGGGGCGTAGCTCACTTCGCTGCCCACCCGGTCGAGCAGCAGATCGAGGCGCACGTTCATCGACAGGCCCGAGATGCCGAAGGCAAAGCTCAGCCCCATCAGGATCACCAGCAGCACCGAGATGCGGTCCACCGCCCGGGTGGAGTGCCACACCAGCAGGGAGAAGGCCAGGGTAAAGAGCACGGACGCCCACTGGCTGCCCATCCCCGTCATGCCGTCGATGATGAGACCGGCCGAGGTGATGTAGGCATAGAGCAGGATGCCGCCGACGAAATAAACGCTGAGATTGTTGAGGGCGTTGACCTTCTCCCCCAGCAGATCCCGGGTCACGGTATCGAAGGAGACGCGCAGGGGATAGCCCCGATAGGACTCCAGCAGCATCCAGCCGGAGACCGTCATCACCACCATGGTCAGTGCCACCGCGAGCATGGACCAGAGGGTCCAGGCGCCCGCCCCCGCACTCGGCAGCCCCAGCATGCCGGCCCCCACACAGACGCCGGCAATGATGCATGCCCCGCCCACCAACGATGGTTTCTGTTCCATTACTCCCCCAAACGGATTGTCGACTGGTCACGGCACACCGCCGTGCTTCTCCTGCGTTCGCCACTGCTGGCGCCGGGGGACTTTACCCTGCATGCCTTCGGGTATCAAATCCGGAGGGAAAATGGGGGGAAACGGGCCTGATCCTGCGCCCCATCCGTGGAATATGCTCGGGATGGGGCCAGGTTCAGCGCACCAGGGTCAGCCGGTGTAGACGGGCAGCAGACCCGCCATGGCCATCAGGTGGAAGATGGCGGTAAGCACCCCGAAGACGATGACGGCCACCACCATGGGCTGGCCGCCGGGAGCCTTGAACCCCGCCTCGTCCGGGGCCAGCTCCCGGGACTTCTTCGCCAGCAGGGCCGGGATGATGCAGGCCCAGACGGTCGCCGCAGCCCCGGCATAGCCGATGGCCACCACGAAGCCGAACGGGAACATCAGGGAGAGCGCCAGGGGGGGCAGGAAGGTCACCGCCCAGGATTTGGCCCGCCCCCGGCGGCTGTTGTCGAACCGGAACAGATCCGCCAGATAGTCGAACACCCCGAGCCCCACCCCGATGAAGGAGGAGAGGATGGCCGCCATGGAGAAGAGGTTGATGGCCTGGGAGACCTGCCTGGACTCGATCACCGAGGCCAGCGCCCCGAGCAGCACATCCACGTCGCCCCCCTTGGCGATGACGGGGCCGAAGGCGGGACGAGCAAGGTTGCCGAAGATGCTGAGCAGCCACAGCAGATAGAGCGCCATGGCGATCAGGGTGCCCCCCAGGATCGCCTGCCTGGCTTTCTGCTCCTCACCGTAATAGGCGCGCATCGAGGCGACCGAATGGTGATAGCCAAACGAGGTGAGCGCCACCGGCAACATGGCCAGGGCATAGGGGGCGCGGCCCAGCTCCTCGGCAAAGGAGTTGAACAGCTTGGCGGTGTCGACCTTGCTGGCAAGCCCGGAGACCCCGAACACGAAGCTCAGCACCATAAAGACGATCAGGACGACCGAAATCCTGTCCACCGCCCGGGTCGAATGCCAGACAAACCAGGAGAACACCAGCACAAACAACACCGAGGCCAGCTGGCTATTGATGCCCAGCAGGCCGCCCAGGATGAGACCCGACGAGGTGATATAGGCATAGAGCAAAATGCCGCCCACGAAATAGACGGTGAGGTTGTTGAAGAGATTGATCCTGTGACCGAGCAGATCCTTGGTCACCGAGTTGAAGGAGGCGGTCAATGCGTAGGGTTTCAGGGCTTCCAGCAGCATCCAGCCTGAAACCGTCATGACGACCATGGTAAGAATGATGGCGAGGGTTGACCAGCTGGTCCAGGCCCCGGCTCCCGCGCTCGGCAGCCCCAGCATGCCGGCACCGACACAGACGCTGGCAATGATGCAGGCCCCTCCGATGACGGACGGTGTTGATGTCATGTGTGTCACTCCAAATCTTTCACAGAGCAGTGAAAAAAAAGGGCACAGAAAAATCTGTGCCCCTGACTCGTTATGCTTCTATCAATTTTTTCTGCGTCTTGCCGGCTGACGGGTCGTTATGCTCGACCTCTTTCAGTCTGGCGGTGAAGTGACGCAGCACGGCCGGCTCGTAAATGAAGTCCAGCCCCTTCACCCGGTGGGCGTTCTTCTTCACCTCGCCGAAGGCCTCGATGACAAAGTCCATGTGGGTCTGGGTATAGGTGGCACGGGGGATGGTCAGGCGCAGCAGCTCCGCCGGGCAGGGGTGCTGCTTGCCGGTGGCGGGGTCGCACCCCAGCAGCAGGGAACCTATCTCCACCGCGCGGATGCCGGCGACCTTGTAGAGCTCGCAGGCCAGGGCGTGGGCCGGGAACTGATCCGCCGGGATGTGGGGCAGCAACTTGCCCGCATCCACGAAGGCCGCATGGCCCCCCGCCTGCTGGCACACCACGCCGATGGCCTCCAGCCCGTCCACCAGGTACTGCACCTGGCCGATGCGATAGGCCAGCCAGTCCTGGCGCATGCCGTCCCGCAGGCCCACCGCCAGGCGCTCCATGGCGCCCCCTTCCAGGCCGCCATAGGTCGGGAAGCCCTCCTGCACCACGCACAGGGTGCGGCACTCGGTGTAGACGTCCAGCATGCTGTCATCCTTGAAGCACAGCAGCCCCCCCATCTGCACCATGGCATCCTTCTTCGCCGACATGGCGAGGCCGTCGGCGTACTTGTAGGACTCCCTGGTGATCTCCTCGATGGTCCAGTTCGCGTAGCCAGGCTCCCGCTGCTGGATGAAGTAGGCGTTCTCGGCGAAGCGGGCGGAGTCCATGATGACCGGGATGTCGTACTTTCTGGCGATCTCGTACACCGCCTTCAGGTTGGCAATGGAGACCGGCTGCCCCCCGGCGGAGTTGCAGGTGATGGTACTGACGATGTAGGGCACGTTGGCGGGGCCCGCCTCCAGGATGGCCTCTTCCAGCTTCACCAGATCGAAGTTGCCCTTGAAGTCGGCGGTGACCGAGGTATCGAACGCCTCCCTGGTGTAGACGTTCTTCGCCACGCAGCAGTTGATCTGGGTGTGGCCCTGGGTGGTGTCGAAGAAGTAGTTGGAGAGGGCCACCATCTTCTTGCGATCCAGCCCCTTCTCCTGCTCCCGCTTCTTGATGAGCACGGGGATGTAAATCTGCTCGGCGCCGCGCCCCTGGTGAGTGGGGATGGTCAGGGAGTAGCCGAAGATCTCCTGCACCGCCTGTTGCAGGGCATAGTAGCTGCGGCTGCCGCTGTAGGCCTCGTCACCGCGCAGCATGGCGGCCTGCATGTCCTGGGTGATGGCGCCGGTGCCGCTGTCGGTCAGCAGGTCGATGAAGACGTCTTCGCTGTCCAGCAGGAAGGGGTTCATGCCCGCCCGGACAATGGCCTCTTCCCGATAGGCACGGGTGGTGCGCTTGACCGGCTCGATGACACGAATACGGAAGGGTTCGGGCAGATGCTTGAAGTTTTCCATAATATAAACACCCCAGATTTAAATATTCAGAATGAGTCTCTTCCCCCGCCGAAAATAGAATGTCCGGCAGGTGGGAAAGATTGGGAAATGGGTGCACGACATCGCCTCGTCAGAATAAAAAGGCGAAGATAGGTGCAGCTATTTCAGTTCAGGAATGGAGGCGGGCTCGTGGCATGGCAGGCATGCCGCGCCGCCGTGGGGAATTACAGCGGGAAGAAGAACGCGATCTTATGGTCCAGGGTAAACCACTTGGGATAGCTGACCTTGATATTCATGTTGTTGCTCATCCAATTGATATTAACAACGCCAAATAACAGCACCCATTATGGTGGGGAGCGCTATATGATCAATTGCAATATGAGCAAAGTGGGATGGCGCTAACAATTTGGCGGGGGATTTTTATACAGCTTATTATCGCCAATCGGCCTTGTTGCACAATTCCAAAGCAGGACAGCAGTCTCTCAGGCGCCGATTTCGCTCAGTTGACCTGTTGTCGTAC
>NZ_JAPDBQ010000176.1:0-8022 GCF_027705325.1 Aeromonas sp. QDB18 | reverse complement strand
GGGTATTAGCTGGTCAAGGATGGCGATCATACCTCAGAAGCCGCGCCACACCTCGCTCATACGAGGGGATGGTTAAGGGAGACCCCAGATCACCCCGCCCCAGACCCTGCCCACACCATCCGGCGCCCTCACCCTGCCGGCCCGCTGGGAGCTGCGCGGTGTCACCCTCAGCCAGAGCGTGGCCGCCAGCTATGTGGAAGGCACTCTGCTGGTGCGCACCGAGCTGCAGCAGGCCAACTTCGCTGCCAGCCTCAACCGGCTGCACCGTGGCATGGGCACCGGCCTGCCCTGGCAACTGGTGGGCGATCTGGCGGTCCTGGCCATGCTGCTGCTGGCCCTCACCAGCCTGCTGATGTGGAACAAGCTGCACGGCCCCGCCGGTCGCGGCATCACCCTGCTGCTGCTGGGCGCCCTGGTCACTGTGCTGGTGGCCCTGCTCTAGCCCTTTTACCGACACCAAAACGGGATCCCGCTCCCGGCGGCGGTAACCTTGCCCGCACCTCGGGTAACAAAGGGTAACCGGCCGCCGATGGGGGTCACAGTTGGCGACCAGGCGGCTGGATAGGGAGCACCTGCGGCTGATAGGGTGCGCCCAGCTCCCGAACGCCACGAGGAATCATGCGCATCTCCAGCATCGAATGCGGGCGAGTGGTGGCCATCCTGGCCGTGATGACCATCCATCTATCCCCTTTCAGCAACCCCTTCGACCCCGCCCTGTGGGACGGCACGCCCTACCCTCTGGTCGGGGCCGTCATCAACCAGCTCTGCCGCTTCGCGGTGCCGCTGTTCTTCCTGTGCGCCGGTTACTTCTTGCAGCCCGCCCTCGCCGCAGGCCACCCGCTGACGGTCGCACTGCGCTACTGCCGACCCCTGCTGGGGCTCTGGCTGGCGTGGAGCCTGCTCTACGTGCTGATACCCTTCAACCCGCTCGCGGCGGTGAGCGAGGGCTACCTGCCCGCCATGGCAGGCCAGTGGCAGATGCAGCTCGGGGATCCGCTCAACGTCTGGTGGGTGGGCGGCATGATCCACCTCTGGTTCCTGCCCGCCCTGATGGTGGCGGTGCTGATCCTGGGGCTCTGCCAGCAGGTCCGCCTGCCGAGGCTGGCCCTGCTGCTGGGGGCCCTGCTCTACAGCCTGGCCCTGATCGGTGGCTCCTATGGCCCGCTGCTGCCGGGGGGCGAGTGGGCCCTGCTGACCCGCAACGGCCCCTTCTTCTCCTTGCTGTTCGTGGCGCTTGGCGCCGAGCTGCGCCTGCGTGCCTGGCAGCCGGACGCCAGGCGCTGCGCCCTGATGATGATGGCGGGGATGGGGCTCTACGCCCTGGAGGCCGCAGGTCTGCTGCGCGTTGCCGCCGTCCCCCTCGCTCGTCATGATTTCCTGCTGGGTTCGCTCCCCTGGGCGCTGGGGCTGTTCGGCCTGCTGCTGGCCAACCCCGCATGGGGCAAAGGCAGCTGGCTGGAGCGCCAGGCCCCCAAGGTGCTCGGCCTCTACTGTCTGCACATGATGCTGGTGGTGTGGCTGATGATCTTCGGCCCCCAGGGCAAACAGGTGTGGTGGGAACTCCTCAAGGTACCCGCGCTGCTGGCGCTCACTCTGCTCGGCTACCGACTGCTGGCGGCCACCGCCCTCAGCCGCTGGTTGCTGCGGGCTCGCTAGAAACAGGACCCTGACCAGCCAGCAGATCAACGTGGTTCAGCGCAAAATCGTGCATCTGCTGAAGCAGGGGGATCAGGGCGACGCCAAGGGGGCTCAGGCTGTACTCCACCCTGGGCGGTACGTCGGGGTAGAGGGTGCGGATGATGACACCGTCGCTCTCCAGCTCCTTGAGCTGGGCGGTGAGCACCTTCTGGCTCACCTCGGGCAGGCAGCGGCGCAGGTCGCCAAAGCGCAGGGTCTGTTCGCGCAGATGAAACAGAATGGCCGGCTTCCATTTGCCGGTCAGCAGGCGCAATACCTGATAGGCGGGACAGGGCAGTGAGGGCACGGTATGGCTCGCGAGTGGTTACTTTGCGGTAACTATGCCACGAAAATGTGCCTTCTTGCAGCCAAAATGCTGGCTTCCTATGATGCGGATTCCGTCAATCAACGCCCACGAGAGGTTTATCATGCCCAGCCTGCTGCAGATCCATTTCAACTTCCCCGCCGAGATGATGGGACCGGCCCTCACTGCTGCGGCCATGCCGTTGGCCGACTCCATCACCCAGGAGCCGGGCTTCATCTCCAAGATCTGGACCGAGAACCCGCGCACCGGCGAGGCGGGCGGCATCTATCTGTTCGAGGATGAGGGGAGCGCCCTCGCCTACGCCACCATGCACGAGCAGCGGGTGCTCGCCATGGGCGCCAGCGCGGTGCAGTACAAGGTGTTCGACGTCAACGAGCCCCTGAGTCGCCTCACCAAGGGCATCGCCTAGTCCGAGCGGGGCTCAGAACCTCAGGGTCAAGCCGATATTGGCCTGCCACTGGGTGATCAGCTCCCCTCGCACCCGAAAGGCGCAGATCTCGGGGTTGCAGAGAAACTGGCTGTCGTCGTTGACCAGGGCACCATAACCGCGCACCTCGGCCCGCACAGCCAGATGTTCGGTCAGGCGCGGCTGCACCCCGAGGGCCAGGGACATGGAAGGGGCCGTCTCGCTGTCGTAGGCATCGAAGCGGGTGACCCCGATCCCGGCGCCGATATAGGGGGCCATCAGGTTGTCCGAGAGAGTCAGGGCCCCGGCAAACTGCAGGGTGTCCACCGTCAGCCTGTCGGGCAGTTCGGGGGATACCCGGGTCGACTGGTGGCTGTAGAGCAGCTCCACCATGCCGGGGTCATCTACCTCCCTGCTGATGAAGAGCCCCCAGCTGCCGGAGCGCTCCCCTTGCAGGGTGTCGATGTCGCTCCCGTGCGGCGTGGGGGCCGGCTCGTCCATGGCCCGAAAGTCGATGGCCGAGCTGTATCCCGCAAAGGGAGTCAGCTGCCAGCCCGTCGCCGGGGGCTCGGCTGCCCAGCCCGCCAGGGGCAGCAGCAACCCCGGCACCATCCCCATCGCTCCTCTCATGTGCTCATCCTTTGGTGAAAAGACCTGCGCAAAGCATATCAGGGCGCCCGTCTCCCACACTGGACGGGGGCTGTACCAGCCTCATTGCCCCGCTCCCGATGGAAATATCTGTGCTCCCCGGGGTTATTCATCCGGGATTAACCTCGCCCCCGTAAGCTGACGGCGCCACAGCGGTGGCATCAACAGACGAGGATCTCAGGAATGGTTGCCGCGCAACTCAACGACCCCAAAAGCACGCTCTCCGATACCCTGAGGGCCACCGCCCACGCCATCGAGGAGAGCCACATCAGCTTGCGCCAGATGCTGGCCCTGGTGGGCGAGCAGGGCATGCTGCTGTTTTGCGTGCTGCTCACGGTTCCCTTCCTGCTGCCGGTCTCCATTCCCGGCGTCAGCACCCCCTTTGGCCTGCTGATCCTCTTCATCGGCATCGGCATCACCCTCAACCGGGTGCCCTGGCTGCCCGCCTTCCTGATGGAGCGCCGCTTCGCCGCCGAGCACCTCAAGCCGACCCTGCACAAGGGGGCGGATCTGCTGGCCCGCATCGACCGCTTCATCCGCCCGCGCCTGCTCATCCTGACCGGCAGCGTGACCATCAACCGCTGCAACGGTCTGCTCATCATGCTGGCCGCCCTGCTGCTGATGCTGCCGCTCGGCGCCATTCCCTTCACCAACGCCATGCCCGCCTGGGCCATCCTGCTGCTGGCCATCGGCATGTTGCAGCGGGACGGTCTCTTCGTCGCCCTCGGCTATACCCTGGTCGCCGCCACCCTGGTCTGGTTCAGCGCCCTGGCCATCGGCCTGCTGATGGCGGGGCAGAATATCTCGACCCTGTTCGGCTGATCTGGCCCGGCCAAATGAAAGAGGGCGACCCCGGGTCGCCCTCTTTCCTGTTCACTGCGCCCCTCAGGGCGCCCCATCGTGGGCCACCCGGTTGCGCCCGCCCCGCTTGGCCCGATAGAGCCACTCGTCCGCCCGGGCCAGCACGGTGCCAAGATCCTCTCCCGGCCGGATCAGGGTGGTGCCCAGACTCACGGTCACCGGGGCGGGATCCGGCGCCATGGCCGCCACTGCGGCGCGGATCCGCTCCGCCACCTTCAGCAATATTCCCTCGTCTATCTGCGGCAGCAGGATCAGAAACTCCTCGCCACCGCTGCGCACGAAGAGATCCTCCCCCCGCAACTGGGCGGAGACGCACTCGCAGACCCGGCACAAGACCTTGTCACCGGTCTGGTGGCCGAAGCGATCGTTGATCTGCTTGAAGTGATCGAGATCCAGCATGATGAGACCGGTGAGATGCTGCCCCTGCACCCTGTGGTGATACTGGTCGAAGAAGAAGTGGCGGTTGTAGAGGCCGGTGAGCTGATCCGTCTCCCCGAGCCGCTTGAGCCGCTGTTGCAGCTCGTGCTGGCGAGTGATGCTGCGGGTCATCCAGGCCACCGCCCGCTTCCCCTCATATAAAGAGGGCAAGGGCGCTATCTTGCCCTCGAAACGCTGCATTCCCTGGGGCTCGGCGTCGGCGTCGATGCCATCCACCTCGGCGGGGGAGAGGTCGTACTCCACCACCTGCACCTGGCCGCTGACGAGGGCCTGAGCCACCTGCGCCATCACCCACTGCGCCTTGTCCTCGGGCAGCACGTCCAGCAGTTGTCTGCCGATCAGCGGGTTGCCGTTCTGGTAGGACTGCTGCTCCATCCCGCCGATGTACTCGATGTAGTAGCCATCTTCGCTGAGGATGAAAACGGGATCCGGCAACTGGGCCATCACTTCGTAGAGTTGTGCCACTGAGAGCGCCATCCGAGCTCCTTGCTATCCGTGGGAGTGGGTCCCTGTACTCCTGTTATACAAGACTCATGGAGTATCGCACAGGGGCAGAAAGCTGCCTGCCGGGCGGGAAGGATGCGATCGGTGACGTGTTCACCGGACAAGCCTCCGGCAAAGTGAATGGTAGCAATCGGGGATGCTGTCAGAACCAGAGTTGTCAGACAGTCAGGAAGGTGTTTTTGCCTTCAGGCAGTGCGACATACCAACGCATGTGACGCCAGGGGAACCACAAGGGTATTCCCGCCCCCGGACAAGGGGGGCAGGGCCGGATCCCGGTCAAGTGGGATCCGGCGAGCCGGCATCAACAGGCAGCGGATCGACTGGCATTCCAGAGCAGTTCGCCGCTCTTGAGATCCATCAGGCTCATGGCGAGCCGGCATCAGCGGGCCGCGGATCGACTGGCGTTCCAGAGCAGTTCGCCGCTCTTGAGATCCATCAGGCTCATGGCGAGCCGGTAGCGGCCCCCTTCAGAGAGGAGATCCCCGTAGAGCATGTAACCCGCCCCGGTCTGACGACCCAGGCGCACCAGGGAGGCGGGGTTCATGCCCCCCTGCTGGTATTCGAGCTGACCCGTGATGGCCGCCACCTGACCCGGGTCTGCGAAACGAAAGCCGCTATTGGCCTGAATGCGCTGGATCATGGCCACCGCCAGGGGCTGGGTGCTGAAGGGCTCACCTGTACCGTTCTGGGGCGCCATCAGCAGCAGTACCGGGCTGCTGCCCGCCAGCGCCTGCACATCGGCGGCCTTCAGGAAGTCATCGGCCAGGGCGACCGCCAGCCCCGTCGGTGCCACGGGTTTGGGAGCAGGCACCGGCTCGGCCTTGTCAGGCTCGGCCACGGGTTTCTCTGGTTTGGTCACCGGCTTGTCCGGCTCGCCGACCGGCGCAGGCGTCCCCCCATAGGGATTGACCGCACATCCGCCCAGCAGCAGGGCACCCACCATCAACAAGGAACGCAGCTTCATCTTTTCTCTCCGCCAGAAGTGTGCAAGGCGCACTTCGTCCATCATCCATTTTGACGGAGCCAGACTCCGCCGCCCCTCCATGCTAGAGACAAACCCGCCCCGGGTCGATGCGCACATGGGCAGGGGGCGACAGAGACTGGCGAAGCGGAGGGCACAAAAGGGTGGCAAGGCTCCACCCGATTCCGTTAGGGTAGCCTGAGCCCAGATCCCAGAGGAGTCCCCCATGCACGGACCCGATCCCGCCAACCCCCACCCCATGAACGGCTTCCCCCAGGTGTGCTTTATCAAGAACACCATCAAGGGGCCCAATATCGAGGTGGGTGATTACACCTATTACGACGATCCGGAGGATGCGGCGGGCTTCGAGCGCAACGTCCTCTACCACTTCCCCTTCATCGGCGACAAGCTCATCATCGGCAAGTTCTGCGCCATCGCCCGCGGGGTGAAGTTCATCATGAACGGCGCCAACCACCAGACCTCCGGCTTCTCCACCTACCCCTTCTTTATCTTCGGCAACGGCTGGGAGAGCGCCGTTCCCGCCTATGCCGTGGTCGGCGGCAACCCGGCCAAGGTGATCCGCTACCGCTTCGACGACGACACCATCGCCCGTCTCAACGCCATCGCCTGGTGGGACTGGCCGGTAGAGCAGATCAGCCGCAACCTGCCGCTTATCAGCGGCGGCGAGATAGCCGCGCTGGAAGCGGCAACCCGTTAGAGACAACCACCATCAAGCAGGAAGCACTATGCAACTCACCCCACCCCAACCGCCTCAGGACGATGAGATCGAAGCGCTGCGCATTGGTCTCTCGGGCTACAACAAGGATCACGCCGGCACCCATCTGCGCGAGCGGATCGCCAGCTTTATCAAGGATGAAGAGGGCAAGGTTCACGGCGGCATCATCGCCGACATCAAGTGGGGCTGGCTGCACGTCGACTGGCTCTGGATCGACGAACGCATCCGCCGCGATGGCTGGGGCGGCCGCCTGCTCGGCGCCATGGAGCAGTACGCCCAAAGCAAGGGCATCACCAACTACCATCTGGAAACCACCAGTTTTCAGGCCCTCCCCTTCTACCAGAAGCAGGGTTACGAGGTCTTTGGCCAGTTGCCCGATATGCCGCCGGGGCATGTGAGTTATTTCTTGAAGAAGCAGGATAAGTGATGCCATTCCAGCGTCTTGCCAATGCCAACGCCAAACTCATGATCCGTCCATTCGAAGCGGGCGATGCCGACGAGTTTGTCCGCGCGACCCACGAATCCATCGAGACGGTCGGCAAATGGATGAGCTGGTGCACTCCCTCGTTCAACCGGGAGCAGGCGATGGGATGGTTTGCGACCTGCGATCAGGATCGCGCGGCGGGACGCGCCTTTGACATGGGCATCTTCTGCGCCACCACCGGCCAACTGCTGGGTGGCGCAGGTATCAACCAGCTGTCGCCCCATCATCGCTACGGCAATATCGGCTATTGGGTGAGGCAATCTCGCCAAGGCTGCGGCATCGCCCGTCAGGCGGTCGCCCTGCTCCGTGACTTTGGCTTTCAGCAGTTGGGCCTATTTCGGCTGGAGATCGTGATGGGAATTGGCAACAGCGCCAGCGAAGACGTCGCCATCGCTGCCGGGGCCGCCTTTGAGTGTCGGGCAAGGAACCGTATATTCCTCCATGGCCAGCCTATTGATGCAAATGTCTACCTGATTACCCATGATTAGCAGTCAGTTACCACGAACTATACTGATCTTACGTACAGTTATCGAGGTGCGAGATCATGGCCAAAAGCAAAATCCAATTCCAGAAAGGCTACAGCCTGTTTGAGTTTCTCAAGGACTATGGCACTGAGGCTCAGTGCGAAAACGCGCTGTTCACTTGGCGTTTTCCTAACGGCTTTGTCTGCCCTGAATGTGCCAACAAGACCTGTTGTCGCCTGAGAAGGCGGCCACGTGTGTGGCAATGCAATCACTGCCGTCACCAGATGTCATTGACTGGAAACACGATTTTCGCAAACACCAAGCTCCCACTGACCAAGTGGTTTCTGGCAATGCACCTGTTGTCACAAACCAAAACAGGCTTGTCAGCGATGGAGCTAAAGCGCCAGTTGGGCGTCAAATATGACACCGCCTGGATGCTCAAGGGAGGGTGCGAATAAGCACCCTCCACAACGAAACTGAAAAAATTAGTTTATTAAATTCAAATACTTACAAAGGCG
>NZ_JAPDBQ010000175.1:0-8050 GCF_027705325.1 Aeromonas sp. QDB18 | reverse complement strand
CCAGGGCGGTGAAGATATCAAAGACCCGTTTTCCGGTAAATCGCAATGCGGCTCCGCTTAAGTGAACAGCATTGCGGGTACACCGGCCCCGACGTGGCAAGCTCCAGGGGGCGATGTCAGCCCGGCGTGTTGCTGTGTTCCTCTGCTTGCAGATGTGTTCACAGGCGGTGGGGAAAGGCGGGTGGCACAGACGTGGCATGGCGCGTGATGGCGAGCAAGATCCGCCCCATGACCGCCCGGGCGAGCATGGGGCGCCTCCTTTTATCTTTCCGTCTGCTCCTTCAATCACTCCACCAGCGTCTGCTCGATGCGGGCCCCAGGCATCATCTGCGTGAGACCGGCAATCAGCCTGTCGCCGGCCTCCCACAAGGCTGTGCGCGGCATCGGCGGCAGACACTCCAGAATGAACCACATCCGGGGGGAAGAGAGGCTCAGGCGAGTGCGGATCCCCTGGCGCCAGTTCCAGCGGCGACAGGTGACGCCGAGATCGTCCCGCCACACCACCTCTCCTGGAGCCGGTGCCTCCTGGGTTGGCAGCCCTTCTTTGAGGGTGTCAAAGCATTCTCTGCCATCGGCAATCACCAGGCGCGGCGCTCCCACATAGGCCGCCAGATCCTCCCCGCCCACGGGAATGGCATACTCGATGCTGATGGCGTTGTAGAGATCGACCACGGGATCGATGGCGGGCAAGACGCCATCGCGCAGCACCCGCTTGCGCAGTGCCAGGGCCGAGCAGGGCGTGCGGGCAGGCTTGGCGCCAAACCCCTTGAACACCTGATCCCAGGCGGCCAGATGTTCAAGGGCCCAGGGGGCCTCGTCGGTGCCAAGGGCCGCACATGCCCGGGCCAGGGCCCGCTCCCCCACCAGAGTGTCAATCACGGGGGCGGCTTCCACTACGATGCTGAGGGCACAAAAGCCCGGCGCCAACCTGGCTATCTCGGGGTCTATACGGGGGATCATCGGGAACATTCAGCACTCCTGGTCAAGGTTCATCAAGACGGGGGGGGAACGGGCACGGGCGCTCCCCTCTTTTCCTTCCCCCGCCAACGGTTGACGCCATGATGAAGGGCACAGGGTCATAATAAAATTTACTTTATCTTAATTATGTTAAGTAAAACTGATGACCCAACCCTCTTTCCCATGAAAAATCGCCGCCCCGCAGCGCACCGCCCGGTCCCACTACCACACCCCGCCCATCCAATGCAGGCCTGGGCAAGCCCACACCATTGCCCTGGCCGCTTTCCCCGTCACTCATGCTATTATCTGCGTCCAAACATGAGCCCATAAAATCAGGACATTGTGATGACCGACCACACTTTTATTCCCGGCAAGGACGCAGCGCTGGAAGACTCCATCGAACGCTTCCAGACCAAGCTGCAAGCCCTGGGGTTTGATATCGAAGAGGCCTCCTGGCTCAACCCCGTGCCCAACGTCTGGTCCGTGCACATCCGGGACAAGGAATGCGCCCTCTGCTTCACCAACGGCAAGGGTGCCAGCAAGAAGGCGGCGCTCGCCTCCGCCCTTGGCGAGTATTTCGAGCGTCTCTCCACCAACTACTTCTTCGCCGATTTCTACCTGGGCGAGCAGGTCGCCAATGGCGACTTCGTCCACTACCCGAACGAGAAGTGGTTCCCCATCGAGGGGGATCAGCTGCCCGCCGGTCTGCTCGACAGCTTCACCCGCAAGTTCTACAACCCGGACGGTGAAGTGACCGCCGACATGCTGGTGGACCTGCAATCCGGCAACGAGGAGCGCGGCATCGTCGCCCTGCCCTTCGAGCGCCAGTCCGACCACCAGACCGTCTACATCCCGATGAACATCGTCGGCAACCTTTATGTTTCCAACGGCATGAGCGCCGGCAACACCCGCACCGAGGCCCGCACCCAGGGGCTGTCGGAGGTGTTCGAGCGCCACGTGAAGAACAAGATCATCGCCGAGGCCATCAGCCTGCCCCAGATCCCGGGCGAGGTCATCGCCCGTTACCCCGGCATCAAGGCGTCCATCGATGCACTGGAGGCCGAAGGCTTCCCCATCTACAGCTTCGATGCCTCCCTCGGCGGCCGTTATCCGGTCATCTGCGTGGTGCTGCTCAACCCGAGCAACGGCACCTGCTTTGCCTCCTTCGGCGCCCACCCGCGCTTCGAGGTCGCCTTCGAGCGCACCGTCACCGAACTGCTGCAAGGGCGCAGTCTCAAGGATCTGGACGTCTTCGTGCCGCCGTCGTTTGACAACGAGCAGGTGGCGGATCACCACAATCTGGAGACCCACTTCATCGACTCCTCCGGCCTCATCAGCTGGGATCTGTTCAAGGAAGAGTCCGACTTCGAGTTTGCCGACTGGGACTTCCGTGGCACCTCGCAAGAGGAGTTCGACCACCTGATCGGCATCTTCCACGAGCTGGAGCAGCCGGTCTACATCGCCGACTACGAGCACCTGGGTGTCTACGCCTGCCGTATCCTGGTGCCCGGCATGTCCGACATCTATCCGGTGGAAGATCTGCTGCTGGCCAACAACACCATGGGGGCCCACCTGCGGGAAACCATCCTGGCGCTGCCGGCGCTCGAGTGGGACGCAGAGCAGTACATGGCCCTGTTCGACCAGCTGGATGAAGAGGGTCACGACGAGCGGACCCGGGTGCGCGAGCTGCTCGGCATCGCCGCCGCCAAGGGCACTGCCCTGCACACCCTGCGCGTCGGTGAGCTCAAAGCCATGCTGGCGCTGGCCGCAGGCGACCTGGAGAGCGCCCTCGACCTCATCGACTGGACCATGGAGTTCAACCAGTCGGTGTTCCCGGCGGATCGCGCCGCTTACTACCGCGCCCTGCGCGCCTGCGTCGAGCTTTTCCTCGACGAGGAACGCGACCCCGAGCAGTACCGTCCGGTGTTCGCCCGCATGTTCGGGGAAGAGACCCTGGCACAGGCGTGGGCCAACGCCCGCGGCGAGGCGCGCTTCCACGGGTTGGAAGCCGCCGATCTCTCCCTCTCCCAGTTCCCGCTGCACCAGAAACTGCTGGCCGCTTACGAGAAATTGCAAAAAGCCAAACGAATCCACACCTGGAACTGATATGCTGATATGACGAAGGGGCCCTGAGGGCCCCTTCTGTTTTATGGTCTACGCTTTGGCTGGCCGTGCCACAAAGATGAAATAAAAGACAAAAAATACCTCTTAGGGGGTTGTTAATTTGGCACTCATGGTGCAGTGCGGCCGCAAAGGTGCCTGGCCGGTACTTTTTTAAGGGTGTCCTTTATAAGTTCTTAAAAATCATAAAATTAATAACAGACTCATTTCTGTTTCACCTGAAACCTGATGTAAAGAAACGCTTCCGGATGGTGAAAAATCCTGTAGTAAAATTACATTCACAATCTGTAATTCTTGATCGGAGTCAATTTTGGGGATCAGCCCCTTTGTTATGATTTCCACAGGCAAAATATGCAGGTACTGAGAATTGAAAGCAGAATCTCCCTTTGATTGTCTGAAGCCCGAAGCCATCGCCGCCCTGGCCGAAGACATTACCTATGCCAAGGCCACCAAGCCCGCATACAAGGTCATTCCCCTGGCCATCACCGCTGGCGCCTTCATCTCCATCGCCTTCGTCTTCTATATCACCGTCACCACGGGCTCAAGCGGCATGGCCTGGGGCATGTCCAAGCTGGTGGGCGGCATCTGCTTCTCCCTCGGTCTCATCCTCTGCGTGCTGCTCGGCGCCGAACTGTTCACCTCCACTACCCTCACCCTGGTAGCCAAGGCGGCGAATCGCATCAGCTGGGCCCAGCTGCTCAAGAACTGGGGACTGGTCTACTTCGGCAACCTCATCGGCGGTCTCATCATCGTCGGCCTCATCATCATGTCGGCACAATACACGGCAGCGGATGGTCAGTGGGGGCTGAACGCCATGAAAGTGGCCCAGCACAAGATCCATCACACCTTCTTCGAGGCCGTGGCCCTTGGCATCCTCTGCAACCTCATGGTGTGTCTCGCCGTGTGGATGGCCTTCGGCGCCCGCAGCGCCACCGACAAGGTGATGGTGATGCTGCTTCCCGTCGCCATGTTCGTGGCCTCCGGTTTTGAGCACAGCATCGCAAACATGTTTATGATCCCGGTCGGTATCGCCATCCACAGCGTCGCGAGCCCGGAATTCTGGCAGGCCATCGGCCAAGATCCGGCAACCTTTGCCGACCTGACCGTGTCCAACTTCGTCCTGCACAACCTCATCCCTGTCACCATAGGTAATATCATTGGTGGTGGCGTCATGGTTGGGCTGACTTACTGGTTTATCTTCCGTCGCCATCATTAAGGATGGCGGCAGACACATAAATACCTTGAGAGGTAATGAAAATGGCAGAACTTAACGAACAGTTCCAAAAAGCATGGGAAGGCTTCGCAGCCGGTGAATGGCAGACCTCTGTCAACACCCGTGACTTCATCCAGAAGAACTACACCCCGTATGAAGGTGACGAGTCCTTCCTGGCTGGCGCGACCGAAGCTACCACCAAGCTGTGGGACAAGGTCATGGAAGGCATCAAGATCGAGAACCGCACCCACGCGCCGGTCGATTTTGATACCGACCTGCCCTCCACCATTACCGCTCACGATGCCGGCTATATCGACCAGAGCCTGGAGCAAATCGTTGGTCTGCAGACCGACAAACCGCTCAAGCGCGCCATCATCGCCAACGGCGGTATCAAGATGGTCAAGACCTCTTGCGAAGTGTACGGTCGCCAGCTTGACCCCATGGTCGAGAAGATCTTCACCGAGTACCGCAAGACTCACAACCAGGGCGTGTTCGACGTCTACACCAAAGACATCCTGAACTGCCGCAAGTCCGGCGTCATCACCGGTCTGCCGGATGCCTACGGCCGTGGCCGTATCATCGGTGACTACCGTCGTGTTGCCCTGTACGGTATCGACTTCCTGATGGCCGACAAACTGGCCCAGTTCAAGTCCCTGCAGGCCGATCTGGAAAACGGTGTCAACCTGGAAGCCACCATCCGTCTGCGCGAAGAGATCTCCGAGCAGCACCGTGCCCTGGCCCAGATGAAGGTGATGGCTGCCAAATATGGCTGCGACATTTCCGTACCGGCCAAGACCGCCAAAGAAGCCGTCCAGTGGACCTACTTCGCCTACCTGGCGGCGGTCAAGTCCCAGAACGGCGCGGCCATGTCCTTCGGTCGTACCTCCAGCTTCCTGGACATCTACATCGAGCGTGACCTGCAAAAGGGTCTGATCACCGAGCAAGAAGCCCAGGAGCTGATGGACCACATGGTCATGAAGCTGCGTATGGTTCGCTTCCTGCGTACCCCGGAATACGATTCACTGTTCTCCGGCGACCCGATGTGGGCCACCGAGACCCTGGCCGGTATGGGCGTTGACGGCCGTACCCTGGTCACCAAGAACAGCTTCCGTATGCTGAATACCCTGTACACCATGGGCCCGTCCCCTGAGCCGAACCTGACCATCCTGTGGTCCGAGAAGCTGCCGGTCGGATTCAAGAAGTACTGTGCCAAGGTATCCATCGAGACCTCTTCCGTTCAGTACGAGAACGACGACCTGATGCGTCCGGACTTCAACAACGATGACTACGCCATCGCTTGCTGTGTGTCCCCGATGATCGTCGGCAAACAGATGCAGTTCTTCGGCGCGCGTGCCAACCTGGCCAAGACCATGCTGTATGCAATCAACGGCGGTATGGACGAGAAGCTCAAGATCCAGGTCGGTCCCAAGACCGAAATGGTCACCTCCGAGTACCTCGACTACAACGACGTGATGGATAGACTGGATCACTTCATGGACTGGCTGGCCAAGCAGTATGTCGCCGCCCTGAACATCATCCACTACATGCACGACAAGTACAGCTACGAAGCCTCCCTGATGGCGCTGCACGACCGTGACGTCTATCGCACCATGGCCTGTGGTATCGCCGGTCTGTCAGTCGCCGCTGACTCCCTATCTGCCATCAAGTACGCCAAGGTCAAGCCGGTACGTGATGCCGATGGCGTCTCCATCGACTTCGAAATCGAAGGCGAGTACCCGCAGTTCGGCAACAACGACGCTCGCGTCGATGACATCGCCTGCGACCTGGTCGAGCGCTTCATGAAGAAGATTCAGAAGCTCAACACCTACCGCGGTGCCGTGGCGACCCAGTCCGTGCTGACCATCACCTCCAACGTGGTGTACGGCAAGAAGACCGGTAACACCCCGGATGGTCGTCGCGCCGGTGCGCCGTTCGGCCCGGGTGCCAACCCGATGCACGGTCGTGATCAGAAGGGTGCCGTTGCTTCCCTGACTTCCGTCGCCAAGCTGCCGTTCGCCTACGCCAAAGATGGTATCTCCTATACCTTCTCCATCGTGCCAAACGCGCTGGGCAAAGACATGGAAGCCCAGAAAGCCAACCTGGCCGGCCTGATGGATGGTTACTTCCACCATGAAGCCAACCTGGAAGGTGGTCAGCACCTGAACGTCAACGTGATGAACCGTGAAATGCTGCTGGACGCCATGGAAAACCCGGAGAAATATCCGCAGTTGACCATCCGCGTATCCGGTTATGCCGTTCGCTTCAACTCCTTGACCAAGGAGCAACAGCAAGACGTCATCACCCGTACCTTCACCGCTTCTCTGTAATAGAGTCTCGGAGAACAAAAACCGGCGCCCAGGCGCCGGTTTTTTTATGGCTGTTTGGCAGTGTGCAAGCCGCTTCCCACCTCCCAGGCCCGCTGGCTCGTGGGCTCTGAGCCGCCCCCTCCGCCAGACATTGGCCCCCATCACGCCTCTCCACTGCCCTCCCGCACTTGATGCACGGATGCGCTCATCGGCACTCAGGTACTCAGGTACTCAGGTACTCAGGTACTCAGGTACTCAGGTACTCAGGTACTCAGGTACTCAGGTACTCAGGTACTCAGGTACTCAGGTACTCAGGTACTCAGGTACTCAGGTACTCAGGTACTCAGGTACTCAGGTACTCAGGTACTCAGGTACTCAGAAAAGCAGAGCAGAACCATGCTCGACCACCACGAGTTTTGCATAGCAACCTCGATCTATTCCCTCTCCCCTTGGGAGAGGGTCAGGGTGAGGGGAAACCACTCTACATCGCTAGCAAGCGCCAGAAAGCAACAAGGGCTGCAGAGTGTGAACTCTGCAGCCCTTGTTGTCATGGATGCGGTTTAACGGGTGCTGGCTGCGTCAGAGGCGACCTCTCACGACTTCACGATGCTTTCATCTCACCATGAAGTTTCAAACTGCCTTTATCGCAAAAAACTGATCACTTATATGCCAAAAACTACAAGGGCAGCGGAGTCTCACTCCCCTGCCCCTATAGTAAGCAATAAACGGTGGTTTAAGGCTTAGCTCGCCCAGGTAATGATATGGTCGGCCCAGTCGCCGGCATGTACCTCATGGATCACCTTGCCGCGCACCGACTGACCGGCCTGGTGCATGGCGCTGCGGCTGCCGGTGATAAGGGGATGCCACTCTGGCAGGCTCTGCCCCTCCGCCAGCAGGCGGTAGGCACAGGTAGAGGGCAGCCAGTTGAACTCGGCAATCTTGTCGTGGGTGATCTGCAGGCAGTCCGGCTCTTTCTTAAAGCGGTTGCCATAGTCGGAGCACTGGCAGGTCTTGGTATTGAGCAGGTTGCAGGCCACGTTGGTGAACACCAGCTCCTCGGTGTCCTCGTCGATCAGCTTGTTCAGGCAGCACTTGCCGCAGCCGTCGCACAGGGACTCCCACTCGGCTGTGGTCATCTGTTGCAGGCTTTTTATCTGCCAGAAGGGGGCGGTCTGCACTTCGTTTAACTGCGGCACTTTTTGCTGCATGGCAATGGGCTCACTCAATACGCTGACAAGCGCGTGGTTATACGCCCTATGGCCCGATTTTTCAAGGTTGGCGGCAGTTTCACCTATTAGCTTCAGACAGACACTCCGGAGCAAATCTGCGATACCACAGTCATCCACATCGTTTTTCTCAGGCAAACTGTTTTTACCCTCAGAGATCCCCTCATTTTTAGAGACTCAAATAATTCCAAGTGTGCGGGTATATAAGCGGTGTTGCTTCAGGTAGT
>NZ_JAPDBQ010000174.1:0-8077 GCF_027705325.1 Aeromonas sp. QDB18 | reverse complement strand
ACAGGCCTATAAGTATTTGTTTTGTAGGCAAAAAACTATTTTTAATTTTTAACAAAATGTTCACGATCTCGCCCTGATATGCTAACCCAAGGAGTACCGACATCGAGATCATCCCAATAAAGAGGGTTCTTAGTTGACGGCGTTTTCCCAGGGGAATAATCACAAATATAAGGTAATCTTGCCCACTCCCACCCCTCCGGCAATTCAAACGACTTTTCTTCCTCGCTGATTTCCGGCAGTGCCTTGGGCTTTTTAATCTTGCCCTCTTTCACCAGCCGCGCCTTTTCGGCGGTGATCCGCTCCAGCAATACTGAGGCCGGTTCATCACTAGGGTCTTGCGGCACCAGCTTGCCGCGCACGGCCAACTCCAGGATCAGCTCGCGCAGCTTCTTGATACCGGTGAGCTCCAGCTTGCTATTGCTGCCACGGCCTGCGCTGCTCTTCGGGCGTACTGCTGAAGTCCAGAGATCGAGGTGGTCGGTGATGAGCTTCTCAATCGCCATTATTCCTGCTCCCCCTGATCAGCTGCGCCCTTGCCCAGCGGCTCACTGTTTCCAAGCGCTTCGCTCAGGATGGCTTTAAGCTGGTCGCGCAAGGTCTGGATCTCGGCCTGCTGGCTGGCGTAACTCGCGAGCAATTCGCCGGGGTCGTGGCTGATCTGCTCGCCGACATGGGGGTTTTTGATGTCGAGGTTGAAGTTGCGGGCGATGATGTCGTCGATGCCGACCTTCCAAGCCTGCTCGTTCTCGACCCGGCTGGCGAAACCGTCGGCCTCGTCGCCCCACCAGGCTACTTCAGTCTCGAACTCCTCAAACTTCATCGGCTTGGTCTTGCTGTAGTTCTTCACCCCGGCCGGATAGGGATGCTCGTAGAACCAGACCTCCTTGGTGGGCTGGCCCTTGGTGAAGAACAGGATGTTGGTCTTGATGCCGGTATAGGGATTGAAGACGCCGTTGGGCAGCCGGACGATGGTGTGCAGGTTGCACTCCTGGGTCAGCAGTTGCTTGATCTTGGTCTTGACCCCCTCGCCGAACAGGGTGCCATCGGGCAGCACCACGGCGGCGCGACCGCCATGTTTCAACACCTCGATGATGAGCTGGAGGAAGAGATCGGCGGTCTCGCGGGTGCGCAGGTCGGCGGGGAAGTTCTGCTCGATGCCGTCCTCTTCGGTACCGCCAAACGGCGGGTTGGTGAGGATGACGTCCACGTCGCTCTCCCAGTTGGAGAGGGGCTGGGCCAGGGTGTTGTCGTGACGGATCTGCGCCGGCACCTCGATGCCGTGCAGCAGCATGTTGGTGACGCAGAGCAGATGGGGGAGCTGTTTCTTCTCAACCCCGTGGATCTGCTGCTGCAACAACCTGTGGTCGGCGCTGGTGCTGGCCTGCTGTGTCAGGTGATCGACGGTGCAGGCGAGGAAGCCGCCGGTGCCACAGCCGGATCGAGCACCTTCTCACCCAGTTGCGGATTGATGCGGTTGACCATGAAACGGGTGACGGCGCGGGGGGTGTAGAACTCACCGGCGTTACCGGTGCTTTGCAGGTCGCGCAGGATCTGCTCGTAGATGTCGCCGAACAGGTGGCGCTCTTTGGAGTCGGTGAAGTCCACCTCGTTGAGCTTGTTGATCACCTGGCGCAGCAGGGTGCCGTTCTTCATGTAGTTGTAGGCATCGCTAAACGCCTCTTTCACCACGAAGCCGCGCGGGTTGTGCTCGATGTTGGCCGGCAGGCTTTTGAGGCTGTCGATGAGGTCGTTGTTGACGAAATCGAGCAGGGTGTCGCCAGTGATGCCCTCGGCATCGGCCGCCCAGGTGCGCCACAGCAGGCGCTCGGGGATGGGGGAGCGATAGTCTTCCAGCTCGAATTCCAGCTCCTCTTCCTGAGCATCGAAGATCTTGAGAAACAGCAGCCAGGAGAGTTGGCCCAGGCGCTGGGCATCGCCATCGACGCCGGCGTCTTTACGCATGATGTCCTGAATGGACTTGATGACGGAACTGATGGATGACATGGCATTCTCATTCTTGCTAAGGCGCTGGGCCTTTCGATAAAAGCGAGTGGCCATGATTTGCATGGCCACGGGAGTCATAATCTGGTGCCGGGAGGCGGCTACCGAACAGGGATTCAGGCGCGCTGCGGCTGGCGGTAGATCTCTTCTTCCAGCTCGGTGATGGCCTGCTCAAACTGTTTGGGGCCACCGAAACCTTTCTTGGCCAACTCAAGCGGGCGACCCAGCTCGGTAAAGGGCGCGACTTTGAGCGCCTCCTTGGTTTCGATCTCACACACCCCCTGATCGGCATACTTGTCGAGCAGGCTGTTCAGCACCTGCTGGGCGGTCTCGTTGTATTTGGTGAAATAGTTGCGCTTCTTGACGTTGTCGGCTCGTTCACGGCGGGTCAGCGGCGGCTGATCGTATACCACATGGCAGATGAGGTCGAACGGGTCGAGATCCTGGCCCACTTCGGCACTCAATACGTCCCACAGCACACCGGCTTGCGCCAGTTCATCCATGATGGCCTGCTTGCGCTCGGCGGCCTGCCAGCGTTTGGTGAACGCATCGAGCGAGGCGCACTCCTTGAGCAGGGTCTTTCTGGTGTAGTCCTTGAAGGATTCGGTCACCAGCTTGCCATCGGCGTCGTAATACTGCACCCGCTCGGCGATGACGCCGACGGTGACGCCATTGACATAGTATTTGCGCACCTCGCCCGGCTCGGGCTGATCTGGGCCACTCCCTGACTGCCCGTCTGCTGAGCCTTCGGCGGAATAACCGCCCTGCGTCTCTTCAACACCAGGCAGCCCATCGGTGTCTGCCGCACCCTCGTCCGGTGACAGCGGATCGGTGCCCTCCAGGATATCGCCGAGAGCGTCATCCGGGTCATTGATCGCTTCCGGCTTGGTCACGATGACGCGCTCCGGCACGCCGTCGAAGCGGGGATCGGCAAACAGCTCGGTGGCCTTCTTGAAGTCGAGAATGGTGAACCAGAGCTTGCCGTACTTGTCATCGATACGAGTGCCACGGCCGATGATCTGCTTGAACTTGGTCATGGACTGGATGTTCTGATCCAGCACCACCAATTTGCAGGTCTTGGCATCGACGCCAGTGCTCATCAGTTCGGAGGTGGTGGCGATGACCGGATAGGCTTTCTTCGGATTGATGAAGTTATCGAGCTGGGCCTTGCCCAGGTCGTCATCGCCGGTGATCTTCATGACGTAGCGATCGTCTTTGGCCATCTGATCCGGGTTGAGGTTTACTAGGGCGCGGCGCATCCGTTCGGCGTGATCGATGTCGTTGCAGAAGACGATGGTCTTGGCCATGGGATCGGTCTTCTTGAGGTAGTTGGTAATGGTCTCGGCCACCAATTGAGTACGCTCGTCGATCACCAGAGTGCGGTCAAAATCCTTCTGGTTGTAAATGCGGTCAACGATCTCGTTGCCCTGCTTATCCAGTTGCCCCTTGGTCGGCCGCCAGCCTTGCAGATCGACGTCTATGTCTACCCGCACCACCTTGTAGGGGGCGAGGAAACCATCCTCGATGCCTTCCTTGAGTGAGTAGCTATAGACCGGATCGCCGAAGTAATCGGTGCTGGAGACGCTCTCGGTCTCTTTGGGGGTGGCCGTGAGGCCAATCTGGGTGGCCGAGGCGAAGTATTCGAGGATCTCGCGCCAGGCGCTGTCCTCGGCTGCACTGCCACGATGACACTCGTCGATGACGATCAGATCGAAGAAATCAGGGGAGACCTGCTTGAAGGCTTTTTGCGACTCTTCGGGGCCGGTCAGCGCCTGATAGAGAGCGAGGTGGATTTCGTAGGAAGGGTCTACGGTGCGGCCGGTGATCTTGGTCATCGCCGCCCCGAAGGGCTGAAAATCATTGATCTTGGTCTGATCGACCAGAATGTTGCGGTCGGCGAGAAACAGGATGCGCTTCTTGGCCTTGGCCTTCCACAACCGCCAGATGATCTGGAAGGCGGTATAGGTCTTGCCGGTGCCGGTGGCCATCACCAGCAGAATGCGGTCCTGGCCTGCCGAGATAGCCTCGATGGTCTTGTTGATGGCCTGCAACTGGTAGTAGCGCGGGGACTTGCCACTGCCGTCGTCATGGTAGTCCTGGGTGATCATCGGCAACTGAGCCGCTTGGTAGCCCTTCCAGGTACAGAACTTGTCCCACAGCTGGGCGGGTGCGGGGAAGTCCTCCAGCGCAATCTGGGACTCCAACTGCTGGCTGTCGGTCTTGTCGTGGAAGATAAAGCCATCGCCATTGGAGGCAAACACGAAAGGCACTTCCAGCAGGCGGGCATAATCGAGCCCCTGCTGCATCCCCTTGCCGATCTCGTGCTTATTAGCTTTGGCCTCAATCACTGCCAATGGCAGCCCCATCTTGTGATAGAGCACGATGTCGGCCGACTTGACCTTCCTGCGAGCCGCCAGCTGGCCGCGCACCACCACCTTACCGTCCCGCAGCTTCACTTCCTGGCGGATCTGGGTGAGGTCATCCCAACCGGCTGCCTTGACGGCAGGCAACAGGAACTTGGAGATGATGTCTGCTTCGGTCAGCTTGGCTTTGTTGATGGGGGACACAGGACGCTCCTTGGCAAGAGAGGACTCGTCCAAATGTTCTCATGAATAAGGGGGGATACGGGAGGGTTATGAGTTCAAAAGTTGAGCCAAGTCGGCTCTATTAAGTTGGTATGGGAATCTCAGTAGCCTAACGCAGCGAACCGTGACGCCGCCGTCTCCGTGCGTGTCAATGTTATCATTTCGCGCTGTGAACGGGATACTTAAGGTGGACACTGCCCGGCCTGCTCTGGTATCGGGGAGCTGACCAAGCCAAAGCTGCACGCCTGCCCACACTGCCACGGTACTGGGCACCGTCAGGTCGAGCAGGATCTGCAGCTCTGTTATGGTGATACTGTGCGGGAGTATCACCGCTATCTGGATCGGGCAAAGGCGGCTTACTGTAGGTAAGAACGGTGTGGCGACTATTTACGTTGTAACGATTTTGGTTGACGCAGTCGCTCTGTCTGTCCCATTATTTGTTTGCGTATCGCAACATGAACTGCCAAAACAGTACATGAAAAAAGGGGCCGGAGCCCCTTGGTTACGCCTGATAATATTGTGCCTTGGTAGCTTCTGGGCTGGTACCCCAAGAGCTATCAGTTACAGCGTGCTGTATCACACTCATTGCCAGACTGATGAAAACTCCTTGAAGCATTTTGACGAGAGCATCACGGAGCTCAGATACAAGCCACCTTAACCACCTTGGTAAGGTGGCTTTATCATTTTGGGTGACCGGCCGGCCTCGGCGTAAACGCCGCTTCTTTTTGGACATAAATATACTCCTTTCTATGCCAGGGTATGGGCAACTCGCTGCCCAGGGGGTTGAAGTAATGCTTGTTCATGGCCATGGTTAACTCCTGTTGCAACTACACAATATGTAGTTATTTTTATATATACCGACACAACATGTTGATTATGACAGCATCTCGCATTCTGCGATCATTCATTTAAAGACACAAGCCTCTCATCCCTTCCGTATTGTGTTCAATCGAGGGATCTTTGAGTGCCGTATGGAGATCGTACAGATTTGAGCTTTGGCTTTTTTGATATTGATCAATTTAAGGGAGTAGTGGCGTACTTCCCGGCCAACGTGGTTACTTTGTTGAGCTTTGTCAAATTGCTGGCCGTCACAATTAGGCCATGCCGTTGTCGCGCCAGCGCTGATCACCTTGTTGTTAGCCCTGCATCAGTACCTATAGTCAGCGCTATGCCTTCGCCACCGGGATCTCTTTGATACAGGTGGTATAGCGGGGGCTGAGCTGCTCCCGCTTCATCGTCCATTCTTTGATGTTCCGCCCTCGGGCTGCGAAGTAGACCTTCCCCAGTTGGCCCTGATTAATCTTGTCGATCACCTGCATGAGAGCCTCACTGCGGGGAGCTTGCTGTTCGTCGGCGAAAAGGTCTCCCTGTTGCATGGCCGTAGGGGTGAAGTCGGCGAGCATGACTCCTCCTTTCATATAACGAACATCATCCCGCCAGATACGGCGTAGAAGCGGCTCGACTTGGGCGAGTAGTTTACGGGTGTCAGCGGTGGGGAACGGTAACCGGGTGGCGATCTGGTTTCCGTAGTAGGTTTCCCGCTCGGAGAAGGGGCTACTACGGATAAATATGGTCACATGTTGGCACCGTTGCCCCTCTGCTCGCAGCTTTTCGGCGGCACGTTCCATGTAGCCTGCCAGCGCCTCCCGCATGGGACCGATGGCGGTGATCCGTTCGCCAAAGCTTCGGCTGCAGATGATCTGCTGTTTGGCTTGAGCCAGTTGCTCCAGTTCGGAACAAGGTATCCCTTGCAACTCCAGCACGGTGCGTTCGACGACGACGCCATAACGTTGGCGCAGGGTTTTGATATCGGTTGCGACCAGGTCGGCCACGGTGTTGATGCCCTGTGCCGCCAGCTTGGCGGTGAGTTTACGACCTATCCCCACACCTCATCGACCGGAGTAACTGCCATCAATTTGGCACGCCGAGTCTCATCCCGCAGATCGACCACCCCGCCTGTGGCCGCTTGCCATTTTTTCGCGGCATAGCTAGACAACTTGGCCAAAGTTTTGGTGGGACCGATACCAACTCCTACCGTGAGCCCCGTCCACTGCTGCACTCGTGCTCGGATCTGACGACCATACTCAACCAGATCACCCGCCCAACTCTCGTTGAGTTCGACAAATGCCTCATCGACATAAAGGAAAGATTGAGGGCTATGGACATCAATGCAACCCCAGACAGCACGCCGACTCACGAGTTACTGCCCTATGTCCATGGATGCACGACTTTTTCATGAGTAACGAAGAAGTTTTGTCCATAGGTAAGGTTCAAGGCTGGCATGGATAGATGGTATCTGGGACGGCTGCAGATCTCTAAGGGTTATCCCCGTTTTATCTGGAGCCGCTCGGGTTCACTCAGTAAGCTATTAAGAACAATACTTTGGTGTTGCTCTCCTTAAATCCTCCTACAAAAGGACCCAGCGCCGTAGTGCAAGCGCAATACCATCTTCGTCGTTGTTGGCTGTCTCTTGTGCTGGCTTGAGGTTGTCTCACGGTTATAATGAGGTGTACAATGTACACCATCAAAGGCCCCTAAAGAGTAATTGGCGCTTGAGTCACGCTATCGAGTTTATTGAAACCTCCATCTTCACCAAGCAGATTAAGGCGCTCGCGAGTGACGATGAACTGAAGTCGTTGCAGGTTGAGTTGATTGCCGACCCCGAAAAGGGGGATCTGATCCAAGGGGCAGGTGGCCTGCGTAAGGTACGGATGGCGACAGGGCAGCAAGGGAAGAGTGGCAGTGCCAGAGTGATTTATTTCCTGGCCCATGCTGAAAAAATTTACCTAGTGCTGGCTTATGCCAAAAGCGAGAAGACCAGCCTGACCGCCGCGGAAAAAGCAGTGTTGAAGAAACTGACCGCACAGTTAAAAGATGAGGATTGATATGAGCATGTTCAATGAGTTGCAAGCCTCTCTGGAAGAGGCCATCGCCATCAAGCAGGGCCGCAGCGAGGCATCAGAACTGACCCGCTATGAGGTGGCTGATGTCAAGGCGATCCGTGCAGCCCTCGATCTCTCGCAGCAGGAATTTGCTATCGGGCTTGGTACCAGCGTGGATACGGTCAAGAGCTGGGAAACCCGCCGCCGCAATCCAACTGGGCTGACGGCTAAGGTGCTGGCACTGCTCCAAGAGCGCCCCGAACTGTTCCGCGAACTGGCGGCCCATTGAAGGCCGGATGAAATTGATCGTTTCACTGTTGAGATCGGCTAATCTGCTGGCTCAAGTGAAGCGCTTCATGGATAACGTTTCGCCCTTCCCTGGAAATGGCTATGGCACGGCCAAGATGTAGCACTATTCGGATCAGTTATTTAGGATTTTTCGTGTGCAATGTGCCATTTCTGTCCATAGAAGAGTTCAAGGTTTGCACTCTTCAAAGGTGCATTATGCTTGGGTCAAAATGATGGGATGACACATGTACAGGATCTTTAGCAGCAACCAATTGAAATAGATATAAAAATGGCTTCGATTGTGATCTGATTTTATCGCCA
>NZ_JAPDBQ010000173.1:0-8112 GCF_027705325.1 Aeromonas sp. QDB18 | reverse complement strand
TGGGGCATGCAGTCGTGGCAAGCCCTCCGATGCCATATCGGCTCTTGAAGCTGGCTGAGGGTCATGGGTAATCAGGTCATGTTTTGTGCCGCCCTGCTCGGGGGCTGTGTATCCAACTCCGACGACCCTTGCGAGAAGGTGTGGAGCGACGTGGGAGAGGCGGACGGCAAGCTCGGTTTTGCTGGCGATCGGGTGGCATTTCACCAGACCCAGTGCGGGAAAAAAGTGGACGTTGCCCTTTGGGAGCTGGGTCGCCAGAAGGGGCTGGCCTGGTATTGCCGACCCGAGCATCTCTATCTGGCAGGACGGTCGGGAGAGGAGTATCGCGGCGTCTGTCCCAACGACGTGCAGGCCCGTCGCCTGTTTGAACAGGGTCGCCATGGCTGGACTGATCAATAAATCAGCCTTCCTCTCTCTTCTGAAATATTGCGTGAACCTCTTCGTGAGAAGAGGGACCTACCCTTCTTTATGCTTCAGCCGCAGCGGCTGGCACAGGTAATCCTTGTCATTGGCGCTGCGGGCACACTTGCCACACACGAATTTGGGTTTGCGCACAATCTTGCGCAGCGTCTTGAGATCGGCGGGGATCTCGTGACGGCGCCACTCACACAGCGTCTTGTGACCCATGACGTCCTCGACAGTGAATGCAACGGGTGAGAGGGGCAGGCCCCCTCCCGGTGTGGTTACTGGTACAGGTATTTGGTGAAGATGAGCTCGCGGACAGCCTTCTTGCCCGTCTCCTTGACCAGCAGCTCGTTGACCTTGGCCTCACACTCCTTGCGCAGCTCTTCCCGGTTCACCAGGGACTTGATCTGTGCGCCCGTCTTGCTGCCAATCAGCCGGATGATGGCGTCGCGGATCAGGGGGTCGTGCTGCTCCAGCAACTTGAGGTCGGCAGCGTCCGTGGCCATCAGCTCTACCGTCACCCGTACATAGCCGAGGGTTTTGCCGTCGCCAAGGTAGTTGGTGATGATGTCCGGATCCAGAGCGTGATAGGCGAATCCCGGCTGGACGGCGGAGGAGGCGGGATCGGTGGCCTCTTCCTCGTTGGCGAAGGCCTGTGTATTCAAGAGGGTACACCCCAGGGACAGCAGCAGAATTCTGAAGATCTTCATCTGGATGGCTCGGCAGCGACGGATGCCCCATTTTTGATGCTGCCATCGGGGCCGTCAAGCACGGATGTTCTTACAATTCGCCATTGATTTACGGATAATAAACCGGTTTTTAACCTGACAACGGAAATCTCCGGATGGTGAAGCTGTGAAGTCCGAGTTGACTGTTCCCCTCGCCCAGCTCGTCCCGTGGCGGGCGCCTGCAGAGTGCGAACCGCCCGAGGCGCTGCGTCCCTGGTTGCTGGAGGCCGATTCCATGACCCGGCGCCTGCGTCGTTACAATCATCACCTCTCGGTGCAACTGCTCGGCAATCGCGCCGTGTCGCTGACGGTGGACGAGCAGGCGCTGGTGGCGGTGTCGGCCACCGCGGGCATGTGCCGCGAGGTGATCCTGCACGGTGATGGCGGGCCTGCCATCCTGGGTTGGACCCTGTTTGCCGAAGCGGCCTTGCAGGGGGGCGGTTTGCAGGATCTGGGAGAGCAGCCGCTGGGAGAGCGCATTTTCGGTGAGGCACCGGCGCGGCGGGATCACCTGCAACTGGCCTGTTTCGAGATAGCGAGCAATCCCTGGTGTCCGGCCGCCACCGTATGGGGGCGTCGTTCCCGCCTGTTTCTGGGGCAATGGCCACTGCTGGTCCATGAACTTTTCCTGCCCTCGCTATCGTCTCATTCGTTGCCATCGGATAAGGAGCTGGAGTGAAGCTGTTAACCAAGGAGCGGGGACTGGCCTATGCGCAGTTGGCCCGCATCGACAAGCCCATCGGTACCCTGCTGCTGCTGTGGCCGACCCTGTGGGCGCTCTGTCTGGCGGCTGGTGGCCTGCCTGACCCCTGGATCCTGACCGTGTTCGTGGTGGGCGTTTTTCTGATGCGCTCCGCCGGCTGTGTCATCAATGACTATGCGGATCGCAACTTCGACGGTCATGTGAAACGCACCGCCGGGCGACCGCTGCCCATGGGGCGGGTCGCCGAGCGGGAAGTGCTGGTGCTGTTCGCCGTGCTGGCGCTTCTCTCGTTCGCCCTGGTGCTGACGTTGAACCCGCTCACCATCAGCCTGTCCTTTGCCGGTCTGCTGCTGGCGGTCTGCTACCCCTTCATGAAGCGCTTCATCCCCATCCCCCAGCTGGTGCTCGGCATGGCCTTCTCCTGGTCCATTCCCATGGCCTACGCGGCTCAGGCCAATGCCCTGCCGCCGGAAGCCTGGCTGTTGTTTCTTGCCAACCTGCTGTGGACCATCGCCTATGACACCGAGTACGCCATGGTGGACAGGGATGACGACCTCAAGCTCGGCCTGAAATCGAGCGCCATCCTGTTTGGCCGCCACGACAAGCGGATCATCGGCGCGCTGCAACTGGCGACCCTGCTGATCCTGCTGGGGGTCGGGCAGCTGATGGGGTTGGGGTCAGGTTATTACTGGGGACTGCTGGGGGCGGCGGCGCTGTTCGTCTACCAGCAGCGACTGATCCGGGAGCGGCAGCGGGAAGCCTGCTTCCAGGCCTTCCTCAACAACAACTACGTGGGGGTGCTGGTGCTGCTCGGGGTGATGGTTCACTACCTCTAACCCGCCCCCCTTCCTTGATGAAAAAAAGGCCGCATGATGCGCAATGCTGTTCACTTAAGAGAATTTGAGTTCCAGTCCACGTAGTATCAGGGCAAAAAATGAGGGAGGCATGATGCCTCCCTCTTTCTATTGCAAGCCACGCTGGATAAAGGCTGAAGGAACATCGACTGGAAACAGCCTTGCTCCCCCAACTCAAGTCGCATTTATGAATAATTAGTCAAAAATGTGCTTATCTGAACAGCATTGCGCATGATGCGGCCTTTTTGTTGGGTGTCGACGCCTCAGAGCCGGTTGCCCGCCTGGATGGTGCGGCGGATCTTGTTGCTGAGCAGCGGCACTATGTTGTCGGCCAATGCCTGGAAGCGGCCGAGATCCGGTTTGCAGCCCGGATCCAGATAGCCTTCGCTGCGCAGGGTGTGGATCAGGGTGCTGAACAGCTTCTGGTCGAAGAACTCGGGGGCGTTGATGCCGTGCAGGGTGCCGAGGCGCTCCGCCATCATCAGGCCGTCTGCTTCCAGTTGCTCCGCCTCGATGTGGGGTTGGGCCAGCATGCGGGTCAGCACTATGGCGTAGCGTTGCAGGGTCTCCTGAATGCTCTCGGCCAGCAGCAGCAGGCGCATCTGGTTGCCGGGGTTGACCCAGTAGCCGCCGTCGCGTGCCTCGACCAGTTGCTGGCGCAACAGCTCGGCCAGCAGGGCATCGATCAGTTCCGGCAGCTCGTCCTCTTCATAGCGCAGGAAGAGTTCGGTCTTGAGCAGGGGGTAGATGTCGACACAGCGGGCGACGATCTCGCTGCCGGAGATCCCCTCGCATCGCTCGATCAGGGCCGCCACCAGGGAGGGCATGGCGAACAGGTGCAGTATGTTGTTGCGGTAGTAGGTGAGCAGGATCGCCTGATAGCGGTCCAGGCTGATGATCTGGCCCAGCTTGTCCTCGCTCACCTCGAACTTGTTGAGCTCCATCGCCTGCTCCAGCAGGGTCCTGGCGTCCTCGTCCGGCATGGTGCTGTGCGGGCTGTAGGGCACCTGCTTGAGCAGGTCCAGATAGGTGTTGAGCTGGGCCTGGAGTTCGTCCCGGGTCAGGGCGTGGCGCTCGGCGGCCAGCAGGGCCAGGGCACTCAGGGTCAGGCCGTTGACGGCGGCGGCATCGTTGATGCGGGTCATCAGCAGCTCGGCCAGCTGGTTGACGGTGGAGGCCATCCACTCGGGACGTTCCTCCCGGCCGATGCTCTCCTTCCAGGTGGGTACATGTTCGCCGAGGTAGCTGTTGAGGGTCAGCGGTTCGCCGAAATTGACGAAGCCACGGCCATAGTTGCGCAGCTTGCGCAGGATGCCGAGCACCTGCAGGAAGCTCTCCTTCTCCTTGCGGCTCCCCTTGAGTTCGTTGTGATAGGTGTTCACCTCCATCACGTGCTCGTAGCCGAGGTAGACGGGGACCAGGGTCACCGGCCTGCCCAGCCCGCGCATCATGGCCTGCAGGGTCATGGCCAGCATGCCGGTCTTGGGGGGCAGCAGGCGACCCGTACGCGAACGCCCACCCTCGGTGAAGAACTCCACCGAGTAGCCCTTGGCGAACAGCAGGTTGAGGTACTCCCGGAATACCGTGCTGTAGAGCGGATTGCCCTTGAAGGTGCGGCGGATGAAGAAGGCGCCGCCGTGGCGGAAGATGGGGCCTGCCGGCCAGAAGTTGAGGTTGATGCCCGCCGCGATGTGGGGTGGCACCATGCCCTGGTGGTAGATGACGTAGGAGAGCAGCAGGTAATCCATGTGGCTGCGATGGCAGGGGACGTAGACGATCTCATGCCCTTCCTGGGCCAGCTGACGCACCTGCTCTGCTCCGTTGACCGAGAGGCCGCGATAGAGCTTGTTCCACAGCCAGCCGAGGAAGCTTTCGCCGAGGCGGATCAACCGATAGGAGAAATTGGAGGCGATCTCGTCCATGTAGCCGTGGGCACGCTTTTGCGCCTTCTCCAGGCTGATCCCTTCCCGTCTGGCCTCCTCCTCGATGGCCTGCTGGATCACGCTCGAATCCAGCAGTTGCTTGAACAGCAGGTTGCGGTTCGGCAACTTGGGTCCGGTGGCGGCCAGCTGCTGGCGGCTGAAGTGGGTGCGGGCCACCCGCGCCAGCTTGTGGGCGATGGCCTCGTCGGTGCCGTGCTTGTCCGCCATGTAGCGCAGGGAGAGGGGCGGGGAGAAGCGCACCAGGTTCTCGCGCCCTTTCAGGATCACGATCAGCGCCTTCTTCAGGCGGTTTGGCGCCAGGCTGCTGATGATGTTCCAGCCGGAGGCCTCCTCGCCTTCCCGGCCCGGGGCGCGGCCCCAGAACAGGGTGACGGGCACTACCTGGATGTCCAGCGCCGGATCCTGCTTGTGCAGGTCCAGCAGCTGGTGGAACTCCTGCAGGAAGGGGAGCGGCTTGTTGCGTGTGCCAAACAGGGGAGGCGGACGATCCAGACAGACGTAGCGTGGCAGCAGTTGACCGTTCAGCTCCAGCGGCGTGAAGGGGCCGGGCAGGCCGAGATCCTCGCAGCACTGTTGCAGGGTCATCAGGTCGGTGATCGAGCTGGTCTTCAGGGCATAGACGATGGGTCTGGCCGGATCCAGCTTGAGCTCGGTGATGGGGTTTTCCGGCAGGCTCTTGTGATTGACCAAGCCGCTGACCGGCCATTGCAGGATGGCTCTGGAAATCTTCTGTCCAAGGGACATGTGCGTCTGCTCTCCAAAAAAATGCGGCGTGAGCATAGCAAATCACCGACTACTTGTCGCCGAGAGGTACGATGAGTCGGCACTTCAGAGCGGGGGGAGGGACAAATGTGCGTCGGGTCGCGACAAATGCCAGTTGCGCCTTGCCTTGGCCCCAGCACTGTATATACTGCCAGTGTGCTGTATAAAAAGACAGGTGCCCATGCTATGAAACCCCTTACCCCTCGCCAGGCTGAAGTGCTCGAGCTCATCAAGGCGAACATGAACGAGACCGGCATGCCGCCGACTCGCGCCGAGATTGCCCAGAAGCTTGGCTTCAAGTCGGCCAACGCGGCCGAAGAACATCTGAAGGCCCTGGCCAAAAAAGGGGTCATCGAGATCATGCCGGGTACGTCCCGCGGCATTCGTCTGCTGCTCGAAGAAGAGGACGTGCAGCCTGAAGAAAACGGCCTGCCACTGATCGGCAAGGTGGCGGCCGGGGAACCCATCCTGGCCCAGGAACACATCGAGAGCCACTACCAGGTGGATCCCGCCCTGTTCCACCCGCGGGCAGACTTCCTGCTGCGGGTGCAGGGCATGAGCATGAAGAACATCGGCATCATGGACGGGGACCTGCTGGCGGTACACAAGACCCAGGAGGTACGCAACGGCCAGGTCGTGGTGGCACGTCTGGACGAGGACGTCACCGTCAAGCGCTTCCAGCGCAAGGGCAGCCAGGTGTGGCTGCTGCCGGAAAACGAAGAGCTCTCCCCCATCGAGGTGGATCTCGCCAGTCAGCACCTTACCATAGAGGGCCTGGCGGTCGGCGTGATCCGCAACGCCGACTGGATGTAAGCATCCGATGCGATGAAGAGGCCTCCTGCGGGAGGCCTCTTCATTTTCATCTGCCGATGGCATCTTCCTCCCCACCTTTTCGCTTCTCCTTCCTGTGCACACTGTCTCGCCGCACGACATGCATTTCGGATATATCCTTTGATAAGGCCCCTGTCATGGTCGGTGATCAGGGAAGGGGGAGTCGCACCGGGCAGTACGCCATGGCAGGGATGCATGATCGCCGGGTCGGTGCGCAGAAGGGAGAGTCGCCTCAGACTGGGGACTCGTACAGTCAGTACGCTGCCGTGGTTGGTTCGTCGTTGGGGACAAAGAGACCCGTCAGCGTGACCTGTTGAGCAAGGAGGACAGGTATGGCTTCAAGCTCGCCGTGGGATCCGGTGCCGGCCGCAGCGCCCGCATCTTCCATCACCCGATTCATCAAGGGCAGTCGGATGACATGGTTCTATGCGCTCTGGGTCTATCACAAGGGAGATGGTTGGACCATCTGGCTTGGGTGCCCCAAAGACAAGATTGTCCGGCTGGTTCGTCTGTTTCGCCGTCATCACGACATCGGATTGCCGGATGAGCCCTGGACTGCCCCCGTCATCACGCTGCGCGTCCCCCTGAGACGTGCCCAGCCGCAGCACAGGCTGCGGCCCTGATCCCTCTTCCTGTACAGACAAGAGCCCCGCCAGAGCGGGGCTCTTGTTTTGGCGCCGATGCGGCTTATCCATGGCACAGACGCTTTCCCGCCGGGATGCAAGACTAGCCAGCGGCGGGGGCGGGGTAAGCGTTCACCAGCCCCCCGTTGACAGTCGAATGTGACGATCATCTCTTGATCCCCTTTCGGGGGTTGATAGATCCTCCCAGCCCGTCAACATAAGCCCATGAACAAGAAAAAACTCTTCGAAAATGCAGCGCCTCAGGCGCACGACCTCCATGATGCCAACCGCATCATCCAGGAGCTATGGAACAAGCTACGGGAGTACGAGGACCTTCTGGCTCTCTCCTCTCGTAACTCATCCAAATCGCCATCCTCCGACTCCCCTGCGGCTAAGGCGGAGCGAAAAAAGTTACGACGCCTCGTGGCCGAAATCAGGTTGGCGCTCAACCTGGACACACGGGGCATCGACGAGAACTAAGCGAGTTGCAATCCACCGATCTGGTGGTTGCTTGCAAACCGGCATCCTGCTGCGCTGAGTGCGGCGGCGAGGTCGTGGCCAATGCCGCGCCATCCTTCCGCCACCAGGTGTTTGAGCTGCCCACGTTGCCGCTAGAGATCACCGAATATCAGCTATTCCACGGCCACTGCCGGCACTGCGATGCGCTCAGCAAAGGCGAGTTGCCCAAGGCGGCACCCAGCGGCCAGATGGGGCCGCGGTTGCTCAGCTATATCGCGGTGCTCGCGGGGCAATATCATCTGAGTGTGCGCAAAATTCAGAGTTTGCTGCGCGATCAGTACGGCATGACCTTTTCGGTCGGCGCCATCTCGGAAGCCCAGGGGCGGATCAGCTCGATGCTGACCCCCATTCATCAAGCGCTGAAACAACATATTCAGAAGGCGCCGATCATCCATGCCGATGAGACCACTCATCAGCGCAATGGTGAGTCGAATACGCGATGGCTGTGGTTGATGGCAACGACCGATGCGGTATTCCAGAACATTCGTTACTTCCGCAGTCAGGACAATGCCAAGCATCTGCTGGGGGCGGTGACCCACGGTGTCGTGGTCACCGACCAGTGCGCCAGTTACCACTGGCTGGATCCGACACGGCATCAATTCTGCCTGGCCCATGTCCAGCGCAATCTGCAAGAGATGGCGGACTATGGCGGTGGCGGCCAGACGGTCTATCTGGGTCGTCGGCTGGTCGTGCTATTCAAGACGGTATTTCGCACCCAGCATCGTTACGAGTCGGGGCTGATCG
>NZ_JAPDBQ010000172.1:0-8157 GCF_027705325.1 Aeromonas sp. QDB18 | reverse complement strand
ATGGATTTAGGGACTCAGAATACTTTTTTCTGAAAATCAAGGCGGCCTTCCCCGGAAAGCCGCGATGAACCTTTTTTCATGGCCGCGACACCCGGTTCACACTTTTCCATTCTTGAAAACGTAACCATTTGAACTGACGTCACAAATCGGTATTTTATCGGTCCAAGCCTGCCCCAGCGCGCCCTAGAATGAGTGCCTCAACGGATCCTGCTCCTCACACTCTGCTCAAGGAATGGCTTATGCGTCTCTCTTCGCGCCCCGCTCTTCGCCCATCACCCCTGTGGCTGGCCGTGCTCGCCACACCGCTGTTCATCGGTCAGGCGATGGCCGCCCCCGAGGTCTATCTCCATGTGGATGGCAAACCGGTAGCCGAGGCGCTGACGCTGGACAAGGGCACCGTCACCCTGACCCACAGACTGGACAAGGGGAGCCACCAGATCCGCATCAGCGATGCGGGCAACAGCTGCGGCACCAGCTTCGGGCCAACCGAGGCCAAGCCCCTTCCCTTCGGCACCGCCCAGCCCATGGACAAGTGCAGCAAGGGGACAGACTTCAATCTGAGGGTGATGCTGGCGGGGGACTACGAGTTCACCTTCAACCCCGATACCCCCAGCCTCAAGGTGTTGCGGGCAACCAAAAAGAGCGAGTTCAAACGCCAGCCCCCGGAAGAGCCCTGCATCAGCTGGGATGGCGGCCCGGTCACGACATCACTCAAGGGCGTCTGGCCCGACGGCACACGGTTGCGGGATGCCTACTCGGGACAGGAAGCCGTGGTCAAGGGCGGCAAGATCACCCTGACACCGAGCAAGGAGAGTGGCGGCCTGCTGCTGCTCGAGCCGGTCAAGGCCGCAAAGCCTGCTCCCTTCAGCTGGGATCAGGCGAGCGTCTATTTTCTGCTGACCGACCGCTTCCACAACGGCGATCCTGCCAATGATCACAGCTTCGGTCGTCAGAAGGATGGTCAGGACGAAGTGGCCACCTGGCATGGCGGTGACTTCAAGGGGCTGACCGAGAAGCTCGACTACATCAAGCAACTCGGCATCAACGCCATCTGGATCACCCCCATGGTGGAACAGGTCCACGGCTTCATCGGCGGTGGCGAACAGGGGAACTTCCCCTTCTACGCCTACCACGGCTACTGGGCGCTCGACTTCACCAAGATAGATCCCAACTACGGCGACGAAGAGAGCCTGAAAACCCTGGTGGACGAGGCCCACAAGCGCGGCATGCGGATCATCCTCGACGTGGTGATGAACCACGCAGGCTACGCCACCCTCGCCGACTTGCAGGATCTGGGGCTCACCGATCTCACCCAGAACACCGGCAAGCTGCCGAGTCGCTGGAACGAATGGCGCCCAAGCGGCGGCCTCAACTGGCATGGCTACAACCAGTTCATCGACTACCAGTCATCCCACTGGGACAAGTGGTGGGGCCCTGACTGGGTGCGCGCAGGCCTGCCCGGCTACCCGCAACCCGGCACCGACGACGTCACCGGCTCGGTGGCGGGACTGCCGGACTTCCTGACCGAATCCACCAGATCGGTGGGGCTGCCACCGCTGCTCGCTGCCAAAAAAGACACCAGGGCCAAGGCCCTGCCCAACGCCACCGTGAGCGATTACCTCATTGCCTGGCACACCGACTGGGTGCGCCGCTTCGGCATCGACGGCTTCCGTGCCGACACCGTCAAGCACCTGGAGCCCGCGGTCTGGGCCAGGCTCAAGCAGGCGGGCACCGACGCGCTCAAGGAGTGGAAGGCCGCCAACCCGGGCAAGGCCCTCGATGACCTTCCCTTCTACATGGTGGGCGAGGTGTGGGATCACGGGGTCGCCAAGGACTTCTGGTACCAGCACGGCTTCGATTCCCTGATCAACTTCGACTACCAGCGTGAATTCGCCCTGCCCCAGGCCCAGTGCATGGCAGGGGCAGAGCCCACCTATGCGAGCTATGCCAGCCGCATCAACCAGGATCCCGAGTTCAACGTGCTGAGCTACATCAGCTCCCACGACACCAAGCTCTTCTTCGGCGACTACCAGGACGTGGCGCTGCAACGGCGGGTGGCCAACAGCTTCATGCTGCTGCCGGGCGGCATCCAGATCTACTATGGCGACGAGTCCGGTCGGGGGCTGGCCAAGGATGGCGGCGTTTTCGATCAGAGCGTGCGCTCGGACATGAACTGGCAGGAGCTGGCGAGTGGCGAGAAGGCGGAGCTGGTCAAGCACTGGCAACGGCTCGGCCAATTCCGTGCCGCCCACCCTGCCATCGCGGCGGGCAGCCACAAGAAGATTTCCGATGCCCCCTACGGCTTCGTGCGGGAGAAAGGAGAAGACAAAGTGGTCGTGGTCTTCGCGGGTCGGCAGAAATAGCGACCTGGCCTGAATAAAAAGGGGGAGCCGATGGCTCCCCTTTTTTGTCTTGCCGACGCCCGCATCAATCAGGCTGGCGGGCCGCCTTTGGCCACTGCAACCTCGCCCTGAGCAGGGTTTCCTGCCACAGGGGCCAGGCCAGCAAGGCCTGCTGATAGGCGCCAGCCTGACCGGGCAGCGAAATGCCATAGCTTGCCAGTCGATAGGCCATCACCGCATAGAAGGCATCCAGAATGCTCGCCTCGTCGAAATAGAAGGGCCCCCGCGCCTGGGACCAGAGGGTCTGCAACCGGGCCAGCTCGTCGATGACCTCCACCGGCGGTTCACTCTGGGTGGGCGCCCCCAGGAAGAAGGGCAGCAGGGTGCGGATCTGGCGAAAACCGGCGTGCAGCTCGGCGCACAGGCTGCGGGCCAGGGCCCGTTCGGCCTTGTCCACCGGATAAAGGTGGCGCTCCGGGCAGCACTCGTGGAGATATTCGGCGATGGCCAGCGAGTCGTGAATACGCAGCTCACCGTCGTCGAGCCAGGGCACCAGGCCGGCGGGGGCCGTGCGCTTGAGCCGTTGCAGCTCCTTGGCATCTTCCAGATCGAAGACCTGCTCCTGCCACTTGAGCCCGCTCATGGCCAGCACCAGCGCCGTTCTCATTGCCCAGGTGGAGCCCGTGCCCACCGTCAAAACCAGGGATCCCATCGATTGCCTCCTGCATGGGTTGTTTACTGGCCATCCCGCCGGCCCCGTGGCACGACATCCGATGACCACCTCACATTTGCGTACTGGCGGGTTTGACCCACTTGGGTAGCAGTGCTAGTTTGATTTTTCAAAACAATCAGTTAGCAACAATGTGAGCTATGGACAGCCAATTTACCATCGTCATCGCAGATGACCACCCCCTGTTTCGGGGCGCCCTCTATCAAGCGGTGCACATGGCCATCGACGACGCCAGATTGCTGGAGGCTGACTCCATCGACAGCCTGAGCCACCTGCTCGATGAACATCCCGACGTCGACCTGCTGCTGCTGGATCTCAAGATGCCGGGGGCCAACGGCTTCGAAGGGCTGGCCTATCTGCGCGGACATCACCCGGATCTCCCCATCGTCGTGGTCTCGGCCTCCGAGGATCCCGCCATCATCCAGCAGGTGCTGCGCCTGGGCGCGCTCGGCTTCATTCCCAAATCCGTTCCCATGAAAGAGCTGGTCAGCGCCCTCAATACGGTGATCGGGGGGGACAACTGGGTGCCCGAGGGGATCTCCCTCCATCCCGAGCCCGGCGAAGGGCCCGATTTCGCCACCAAGCTGGCCAGCCTCACCCCCCAGCAATACAAGGTGCTCATCATGTTGCGGGATGGCAGCCTCAACAAACAGATCGCCTGGGAGCTCAACGTTTCCGAGGCGACCATCAAGGCCCATATCACCGCGATTTTCCGCAAACTCGGGGTCAAGAACCGCACCCAGGCGGTCATCGCCCTCCAGCAGATGGATATCAAGGACAGTTGAGCCCCTTGTCACCATCAGAGCCCATATCACTCCGCCTTCCGCAAACTTGGGGTCAAAAACCGCACCCAGGAGGTCATCGCCCTCCAGCAGATGGATATCAAGGACAGTTGAGCCCCTTGCCACCATCAGAGCCCATATCACTCCGCCTTCCGCAAACTCGGGGTCAAGCACCGCACCCAGGCAGTCATCGCCCTGCAGCAAATGGGCATCAAGGACGACTGAGCTCGTCCCCGGCTGGCTCGTATCGAGCCAGCCACAACCGCCCCCCAAAAGACTCTCTGGCCCCCCCGTGGCAGCCGGAAACGGCCTCCCTGCACCATTTGCGGCTCGACAATTAGCACGGTCGTACTTTATGCTGCCAGCCCAGAGAGAGGAGAGCCGGATGAGCAAGGGACGTCTGACCCGCGACACCATTTTGCAGACTGCATTCTAGCAGGCGAGCCAGCAGGGGCTGGAGAGCCTCACCATAGGCTCCCTCGCAACGGCCTGCGAGATGTCAAAAAGCGGTCTGTTCGCCCACTTCCAGTCCCGTGACAACCTACAGATCGCCGTACTCACCCATTCCGCCAAGGTATTTCGTGAGCGGGTGATCCAGCCGGTGCGCCAACAGGGACACGCCACCCAGCAGGAGAAACTACTCGCCCTGTTGCAGGCCTGGCTGGCCTGGAACCAGAGTTTTGCCGGCCGCTGCATGTTCCTCGATGCCTGGACCTCCGCCCAGGAGGGTGAGGTCCAGCAGGCGGCACGCGAGCTGGTCCGTTTCTGGCTCGACTACCTTACACGCCAGGTAGTGCAGGGGCAGGCCAGAGGGGAGTGGCGCAGCGATCTCGACCCTTGGCGCGCCGTCTATCGCCTCTACGGCCTCTATCTCGGGGATCAGGTGTTCCATGCCCTGGGGCTCAGCGAGGATCCGGCCCGCCACTTCTGGCCCGAGGTGGAACAATTGCTGACCAGCTGGCGCTGACCCGACGGGCTCTTCCTTTTAAAAACTCGCAAAAAAGCACGACCGTTCGCACACAAAAGACACAGGATAACCATGAGCAGCAAGATCTACTTCAACACACGCCGCTTCAGCCCGAGCAAGTTGCTGCTGGGCCTCGGCACCCGCCTGCATCACGTGCTCGCGCCCACCCACGCCAAGCGCACCGCCAGCAAGCTGCTGCTCACCCCGCAGCGGGCGACCCGGGACGTCGCAGCCCCGGCCGGCCTGGTCGAGCAGGCCATCCACACCAGTGAAGGGACCCTGATGAGCTACCGGCTCGGCCAGGGGCCGGTCTGGCTGCTGATGCACGGCTGGTCAGGCAGTGCCAGCCAGTTCTATCCGCTGATGAGCCACATCGCCGCCCAGGGCTATACGGCCCTCGCCTACGATCACCCCGCCCACGGCCGGAGTGAAGGGAACAGGGGCCACCTGCCCCGCTTCGTGCGCGCTTTCGACGAGATCCTCGAGCGGGTCGGCCCCGTCCAGGGCGTCGTCACCCACAGCATGGGGGGCGCCGTCACCCTCAGCAGCCGTCACCCTGCCATGGATGCGCTGCCGCTGCTGCTCATCTCCCCGGTGCTCGACTACGTGCCCCAGCTCTACGGCATGGTGGCGCGCTCCGGCTACTCCATCCGGCTGTTCGATGCGGTGGTCAAGGAGATAGAACACGAATACCAGCACCCGCTCAGCACGGTTGACCCCCTTGGCCGGCTAGCCCGGCGCAGCGGCGCCGCCCTCATCGTTCACGATGAGGAAGACCGCTTCGCCCCCCACCGGGACTCCCTGCGTGCGGCCCAGGATTGCCGCACCCGGCTGGTGAGCACCCGGGGGCTCGGCCATGGCCGTATTCTGGCAAGCCCTCCAGCCTTCGCCGCCTTCGATCAACTGAGCCAGACGCCTTTGGCAAACTGAAAATGAAACGGGCCGCAAAAATTGAGCGTGCGGCCCATTTTTATCCGGTATACAACGTCTTATAGTTGAATTGCGCGGTGGCAACCCGCCCTGGCGATCACGATAAGGCGCACCCTCATGGCCAGACCCAATACTGCTCTTCTGCTGACTGGTGGTGGTGCCCGCGCCGCCTATCAGGTCGGCGCACTCAAGGCGGTGGCCGAACTCTACCCCCGCAACATCGGCATCCCCTTCCCCATTTTGTGCGGCACCTCGGCGGGGGCTCTCAACATCACGGCGCTGGCGTGCTACGCCTCCTGTTTCCATCTGGGGGTGCGCAAGCTGGAGTGGGTCTGGCGACGTTTCGAGACCCACCACATCTTCGACTTCCACCCCTGCCAACTGCTGTGGCGCACCCTCTATCAGGGCTCGGCCGGCCTCATCACCCCCCAGAGCAACCGCGCCTTTCACCTGTTTGACAACGCCCCCCTGCGCCGTCTGCTGGATCAGCTCATCGACTATCACCGCATCGATGACAACATCCTCTACGGCAGCCTGGAGGCCATCGCCATCACGGCCTCCGACTACGATGACGGCCTTTCCACTACCTTCTTCCAGGGGCGGGCCGAACATCAGCCCTGGGAGCGCGCCAGACGACGTGGCCTGCGTACCCTGCTCACCTCGGATCATCTGCTGGCCTCGTCGGCGCTGCCCTTTGTCTTTCCCGCCACCCCCATCGGCGATCGCGTCTACGGGGATGGCTCCATCCACCAGCTGAGCCCGCTCAGTCCCGCCATCCACCTGGGGGCGGAGCGGATCCTGCTGGTGACCCTGGACTCCCCTCACAGGGAGAACCCGACTCCCCGCCAGGGGCACCTGACCAGCTCCAACATCGCGAGCCATCTGCTCAACACCGTCTTCTCCGACACCCTCAATTCGGATCTGGAGCGGCTCGGGCGCATCAACCAGACCCTTTCCCTCATTCCGCCACGGGAGCGCAGCCGACTGAAACTGCGCCAGGTGGAGACCTGCGTGATCCGCCCCAGCCAGGATCTCGACCTCATCGCCCTCGAATACCTCCCACGGTTGCCGACCCAGCTGCGCCGTCTGCTGCGGGTGCTCGGGGTCAACGGCGAAGAGAGCAGCAGCCTGGCCAGCTTCCTGATGTTTGATCCCGGCTATTGCCAGCGGCTCATCAAGCTGGGATACCAGGACGCGCTGGATCACCACCAGCGCATCGAGGCCTTCCTCGACCTGCCGGGCAGCGGGAAGCAGGAGCAGTTTCGCGAAGAGGCCTGAGGAGCCTTATCCCATGGCAAGGAGATCCTAGCGTCCCTCCAGCAGGCGCTGCTCGGCCTGTTCCATGGCCACGGCCGTGCCGAAAAGTACCAGGGTATCTCCCGCCGCCAGCACCAGCTCGCGCCTGGGATCCAGGCTGCGCTCCCCGCGATGAATCGCCTTGATGCGCACCTCTCCCAGGGCGAGATCCAGTACCCTGTGTCCCACCGCCCAGGCCTGGTCGTGCAGCAGCACGGGATGCAGCCGCTCGAGCAGTTGATCCGTCTCCAGATTGCCCGCACTCTTGCCACCCCAGTAGAAACCGTGCAGAAAGCGATACTGGCTGCTGCGCTCGTGCTCCATGCGCCGGATCACCCGGCCGATGGGAATGTCGCAGTTGAGCAGCAGGTGGGAGACCAGCATCAGGGCTCCCTCCTGGGATTCGGGGATCACCTCGAAGGCGCCGGCCTGCTTGTAGTGTTCAAGGAAGCTGTCATCCCGGGTACGCACCAGCACCTTGATCTCCCCCGCCAGCTCCCGGATCAGCGTCAGCATTGCATCGACCCGCTTTTGATCGTCGAAGGTGATGATCACCAGCCGCGCCCGCAACAGACCGGCCGCCAGCAGGATGTCGCGCCGGCTGGCATCGCCGAACGCCACCTGCTCCCCCGCCAGCTTGGCCTCGCTCACCCGCTCGGGATCGAGATCCAGGGCCAGGAAGGGGATCTCTTCGAGCTTGAGAAAGCGGGCACAGGTTTGGCCGGTGCGTCCGAACCCGGCGATGATGACGTGCTGGTGTTTGCTCAGGCCCGACTGGGCCACCTCGGCGCGAGAGAGCAGGGCACTGTCGGTGAGGGAGTGGGCAAGCCCCAGCGCCCGCAACACCAGCCAGGGGGTGAGGGCGATGGAGATGACACCGATGCCGATGAGCAGAGAGACCAGCTGGTGATCCAGCAAGCCGTGATGACTCGCCAGCGCCAGCAGCACAAAACCGAACTCCCCGACCTGGCTCAACATGATGCCAGCGGCCATGGCGTCGCGCTTGCGCTCCCCCATCAGGCGGCCCGCCAGCAGTAACGGTTCACCCAGACCAGTTGACAGGTAAAAAATGAGACGATCGTCCGGTGATCCACTATTGCCTCTTGCGTG
>NZ_JAPDBQ010000171.1:0-8434 GCF_027705325.1 Aeromonas sp. QDB18 | reverse complement strand
AGCAGAGAAAATCGATACAGAACAGGACCTTGGAAGGAGTTTTAAAGGGACTCAACGCTTAAGGTCCTGTACATGAAGCTGGTCATAGGCCAGCGAGCCTGTGGTCACGTAGATATGGTCAGTTTCGGTGCTGTAGCCATGGTTCCAGAACTGGGTCTGGCTGGGGGCGTAGGTAAAACCCATATGCTTGCACATGGCCTCGGCCAGCATCTCGGCGTTATATTCCTTATTGATGACCCAGTTACCCCAGTCATCTTTTTTCAACAAGGATGGAGCCAGTCGCAGATAACGGAAACCACCACCACCTTGCCAATTATATTTTTCAGTAACGCCTGTCATATCCTTCCCATCAATTACTGATTGAATTCTTGGCACTACATGGGTTACTGCTTGCTCTGCAAGTTCAATTGTTATCCACTGTCGCCCCATTTTATGAGCAACCGCAGCTGTGGTCCCTGAGCCAGCAAAAGAGTCGAGAACAAGATCTCCTGGATTACTAAAATGTTTTAGTATGAGTTCAACCAGAGCCTCTGGTTTTTTCCCGCTTCTAAAGTCAACCCCTCCTTCATGACGACAGTTACCAAAATTTGCTGCAAAATCGTAATAATTTTCTATTGGAGTTGTTGAAAAGTCGTTATCCGAGTTCAGCTTATCTATTGGAACTCCTTGGTAATATTTCCCTTTTGACGCAGAAGCTCGTTGTGGGCCGGTAAAGTATCGATAAGGAAATTTATCATCACCAATCCCATCTACTCGATATAAAACACCCAACCCGTCGATATTTGATCGACCGGCCAAGAAATCTCTAAAAAAGCGACCTGATGAATTACCATCAAGAATAGTGCCTGATGCCCATACCTCTTTTAATCCATCATCAGATCCCACTCCTTTCTCTATTAAATATTCACCTTTCTGAAACACCATTACCCGCTTATTCCCCAACGAAATCTCTTTTCCTCCTGCCAGCTCCTTTATATAATAATTAAACTTCTCATAACTTGAGGTTTTTTTATTCAAATTCGGCTTCGCACCCCATCCTTTTCTATATACGTGCACTTGCTCGATTTGCTTATGAAAATCCATATCTTGCTTTAGTGTTTTATTTGCATATCTTACTTGTACATACAAAGTTGTGAGGTAGTTTTCTCGTCCAAAGACCTCATCCAGCATAACTTTCAAATAGTGTCCTTCAGCATCATCTATGTGGCAAGCCATGAAACCATCAAAAGCCAAAAGCTTATAAATCGCATCAATACGGTCTCTCATTAAAGTCAGCCATTTAGAATGCTCTAACCCATCCTCATAATGTTCAAATGCGTTCCCCGTATTATACGGCGGGTCAATATATACACATTTCACCTTGCCTGCGTATTGATGTTCCAACGCCTTAAGCGCCAGCAAGTTATCGCCATGGATTAACAGATTATCGTTGAAAGCCGTATTTGCTTCGCCTTCCTCGTTAGTAATCACCTTTGCAGACTGATAAGAGAGGCTTTTATCTTCAAGAAAAATACGCGGCTCAAGACGCGGGCGTTTATCCTTGCCAATCCAGGTGAGTTCCAATTTTTGCTTAGTTGTTGTCATGTTTATTCCAGCCATCATCAGCGAGGCAGCGCCAGCAGGCGCTCAATCCAGTTATTAAAATGGGGGCACTGGGCGCGAATGGCATCCAGCCCAATATCTTCAGCAATTAAAGGACCATCCACGGTCTTTTTATAGTGTGGCACTAACGCCAAGATTCGTTTTGACGGCGCAGTTTGCGGGCTGTTATTGATATGTTCTGGCGTTGCAAACGCGCCACGGATCGCGGCCATCGGTGCAAGCAGTGCCTGATCATCCAGCCATTCAGCAAACTTTTCTGGCGCACTGAACAGTAGCGCCTCGAACTCGTGCAACATCAGGTTAGGGATAAAATTGGGCGCATCGATATCCTGCTGCAATGCCAGCTCTAGTCGCACCACCTGCTCATGGGCATCCGCTACTCGGCCATCCAGCCCCGGAAAATCATTGGGCAGGCCATAGTAGTCCATCATGGTGGTGACATACGCCCCTTGGTCCTGCCGACACAAGCGCGTCAGTTGGTGCTTCACCTTGCCATAGCTGACTATCCCGCCCTTATGCCCTGGACTGGTCTGCGCCAGAATGGGCGTCAGATAAATGCCCAGACGCGAAAAATAGGGAACCAGCAGATCACGCACGAAAGTCTCTTCGGTTTGCCCTTCAACAAAGACCAGAACTCGACTCATGATTGTGGTCTCCCGCCCAGCAGGTTCTTCTTCCACAAATCACCCAGGCTGTAATCCTGTAGCCATTCGCTCAGTTGATCCTCTTCCAGACGTTTGAAGGTAGAGGCACCGTTCTGCTTATCCACGACGATCAGATCCTCGACATCAAACTGATTCACCAGCTCGACCGACTGGGTCGAGATGATCAGCTGATGTTCGATACTGGCGCTTTTAATCAGCTCGGCCAGCACATTGATGGCATAGGGGTGCAAGCCCAGCTCTGGCTCATCGACGATGATGGCGCTGGGCATAAACTCTTCCGGCTGCAGCAGCACAGTCGCCAGCAGGATAAAGCGCAGAGTGCCATCCGACAGCTCACTGGCCTTGAAGGGAATATCGTGATCCTTCTCGGTCCATTCGAGCTGAATGCTGTCTTGGTTGTCTGGTGTGGCGCGTAGGTAAAAATCACCGAAATAGGGTGCCACCATGCGAATGGTGCGCACAATCCGCTTGTAGTGGCCGGGATGATTTTTTTGTAACCGGAACAAGAAAGCCGCCAGATTTGCGCCATCTTCCCGCAGGTAGTCGTTATCGTTGATACGGTGGATCTGCTTGACCTTGGCACTCTCGCTGGTGTCATGGAAATGGTAAACACGCCAGCAGCGCATAATCTTTTGCATTTCAGGTGCCAGATCTTGAGCCATGGATTCAAAATGACCAGAGCTATAACTGCCCTTTCTTATCGTGACAGGAATAGTTCTTTCATCAGACAAAGCCAGATCCGATTGTTCATCATTCCCTTTTAATCCTTCCTGCCTAAATATCATCCTATTGTCATTCGTTGCCTCTAACGAGAAATAGTATTCATGCTGACCAAGCCATATATTGCCATTGATCTCATCCGTTTGTTTGCGGCCGTAATGCAACAGGAGATCTGGCCCCCCCGTTTTGCCAACCAACAATTGCAATCTTTTATCGAGCAGCGCAGCGATGAATTTGAAAAAACTGATGAAGTTCGACTTACCGGCACCATTGGCACCGATTAGCACATTCAAAGAGCCCATCTGCAGATCACACTTGGCAATCGACTTATAGCCATCAATCACGATATGGCTCAACTGAGCACTGCTGGTAATGTTCTTCATGCTGCCGCCTCACGTTCATTCGCCACGACCTGCCATGTTACCGCAAACAGCTCCGTCACACGGGTTTCTGTGGCCAGACGAGCTTCAACTTCTTCCAACAGGCGATCCTCTTCCTGTTCAATCTTCTTCTTCTCTTCGTAGTAGTGCAGCATGGCGTTATCGCGTTCTCTCTCTAGCTGTTTGAGTGCCTTCTTGGCTTCCATCTTCTCCTGCAAGGAGGTCAGCTGCCGTGATGCTTTACGTGCTTCCTTGATTTCCTGATCCAGCTGTTTGATACGCAGATCCAGTGCAATGCGTTTGTCTTCAGACCAACGCTCCAACTTCTCGACCTCTTCGCCATAGTAGGTTTCGTTATCGCGCTCAACCTCACGCTGAAAATCCCACAACTGTGCCTGCTGCCACTCTGACAGTGAAGAGAAGTCAGGCTCAGGGATGATGACTGGCACCTGGGCTAACGGCAGTTGCAATAGTCGCTCGACGATCTCGCTATGCAATGGCTCGCCATGCTGGTTGGTCGCCAGCAATAGCAACTGTTCCCGACGCTGCGCCGTTGATTCGATACTCACCTTGATGACCTTTAGCAAACCACGATTGCCTATCAAGGCTTTCACATCAGTCCATTGCCCCTGATCAGGCGAGCGTTCGTAAACAAACTGGAGAGCAGCAGGCGGCAAGTGAGCCGCCTTGGCCTGTGTAATCAACTCGGCGCCAAGACCATCATGAGGCCGGAAAAACTCACCATCCTCGATCTCTGCCGTCTGCCAGTTCAGACTGTATTTGCCATCGCGCCAGACAAAAGCCCCCGCAGCTTCACTAAACCCGCCCTGCTCCTGTAAGGCCATACGGGCCAGTAACAGCATCTTCTGCTGGTAAGCCGTCAATTCGATATTGGTCTTGTCCCGACGGGTATTTAGTCGGCTGACGACATCGGCATCGAAATGCTCAAACAACGACCGGCGGGTATCACTATTTTTGGCCTCCAACTGATCTTTGAGCTCTTCTTGCAATGAATTGAACTCAGATTCAATTTGCTCATCACTACGGCAGCGCTGGTAGATATCGTGGATCCGGCGTTCAATATCGACCCCTGACTCAATGGAGCCAAGGACTTCATCAGAAGCACCAAACACACCTTCAAACAGTTGAAATTTCTGACTCAGCAACTCAAACACGCGCTCATCAGCACGGTTGCCCTTGTTGATAAAATTGACCACGACAACATCGTTCTTCTGACCATAACGATGGACCCGGCCAATCCGCTGCTCGACCCGCTGCGGGTTCCAGGGCAGATCGTAATTGATCAGCAAAGAGCAGAACTGCAAGTTGATACCTTCGGCTCCCGCCTCAGTGCAGATCATCAAGGTGGCATCATCGCGGAACCGCTCAACCAGAGCCGCTTTCATATCTGCAGTTTTAGAACCAGAAATACGACTAGAGCCCCGATGACGCTCTAACCACTCCTGATAAATCTGTTTCGATACTGAATCACTGTTACTGCCGTTTAGCATCACGATCTGACCGTCATACCCTTGAGCCGCCAGCATCTCTGCCAGCCAGGTTTGGGTTCGGACTGACTCGGTGAAAATTACTGCTTTGCGGCTGCCACCTAGCTCGGCTGTTTTCTCAAAGGCACGTTCAAGCACGCGAACCAAGGCATCCGCTTTAGCATTGTTGGCGATACTGCAGGCCAGGCGTTGAAAATCCTTTAATAAATCAATCTCAGCCTGCAGAGCTTGAGGATCAATCAACTCCTCGTCGCTCACCCCCTCTTCATCCTGAAGGTCTGGCAAATTCTCATAATCTGCCAAGGCATCCAGCAGCGGCTGCTTCTGCTCCAGGCGAGTAATCATGGTCTGCAGGGTGCCTTGAATGGCAAACGACGATGAAGCCAAAATTTTGCGAATGACCAAGGTCACCAGATGTCTGGCACCACTTTTGATGGCTAGCAGATCTTCACGCTGCAGATACTCGGAGACCTGCCGGTACAGTTGCTCTTCTTGCGTTGAAGGGCGGAAATCCTCGGTCATGGAATAACGACGAGTGAAGCTAATACCGCCCTCTTCCTGTACCTGGCGTCTGAGTGTGCGATTGCACACTTTGCCCAAGCGATCTCGAAGCAACGCCAGTTCAACCTGATCCAGTTGTTGACGGCCATAACGGGCCTTAAACGATGGCAAATCGCCAAAGAAGTGCGGATCAATGATGGACACCAGCCCGTACAGCTCCAGCATACTGTTCTGCAATGGCGTGGCCGAAAGTAAAACTTTCTTAATCCCCATTAAGGCGTTATCAAGCACCTTGGCTGTCTTGGCTCCATCACTCTTGTAGACATTGCGCAACTTGTGCGCTTCGTCCATGACGACCAGATCCCACGGGATACGCTGAAGTTCTGACTCCTTGCGGGCTGCAAATTCATAGGAGCAGATGCAAATTGCAGGCTTTCCGGAAGCACGTTCCAGATCAAACGGATTGGCCACCCCCGCCTTTTTAGATTCATTGAAGGACTTTGCCTCCATGATCATTGAAGGCAGCGAGAATTTTTCCTCAAGCTCCTGACTCCACTGTTTGCGTAAAGTGGCAGGGGCTATCAACAGTAACTTACGACGGCGTTCGGCCCATTTCTGCGCCAAGACCAGGCTGGCCTCGATGGTTTTTCCAAGACCCACTTCATCGGCCAGAATTACACCGTTCGACAGTGGGGATGCCAGCGCGAACATGGCCGCCTCGATCTGATGCGGGTTCATATCAACCTTGGCTCCGGCCATCGTCTTGGTCAACGACTCTTCCGCCTTACCCTCTAGCGTCAGACTATGGGCCAGCCACGCTTGCTGATGTGCTGAATAATGACTCACGCTTTATCTCCCGTGGCAGATGCCGGTTGCACTGAGTTCGCTCCATAGCCCGGAGCCAGCACCAGATTTTCAACGCCATACAAGGTGGCCTGATTGTTCAAGGCCAGTGGATGGCGCTCGGCTGGCAAGCTGTGCTCCGGTGAACAGTCCACATTCCAGTAGTTGAGCAGATAGCCCGCCAACGCAGCGCGGATCTGCACACAGCGCTGACCATCGACCATGCCATAGTCCATCGCTATGGCCTCGGGATAGGCAATCGCAGGATGCGGGATCAGCTCCAAATCGACAATTCGGTTCCACTGATGATCAAACTCGCGAGTCTCTTTTTCCGGCGGAACATCGTTTAACAGCGAGACAGTTTCAAAGCGCGAACAGGAGAAATCACGGAACGCCTGCCGGAGCCGATCAAAGGCGCGAACATGCCAGCGATGACCATCATTGGCCAAGCTGTGGGGCACCAGCTCTCGTTGCGTTCGCCCGGACGAGAGCGAGACATAGCTGCAGCTGATGGCTTTTTGCAGATGAATGGCCCGCATCAAAGCGGACAATATTTCGGTCTTGGGCTGGATCAGTTGCTGCGGAGCCAGGCAACGCGCATTCGGCAACTGGGGTTGCGTGATGCCATTCCCAAAGCCAAAAGCCAGACAAGAGAGCGCGGCGGTAGGCTCATGGTCAAACAAAGGTTTGAATGCAGGCGTCCGCTCATAGACCTTGTTTTGCGGACGCAACACCAGGTTGCCCGCACAAAACTCCTTGTAGGCCCCGAAGTCACGGGTCGCAGCCGCAGGGCCAATACCGAAGCGCTCTATCAGCGCAGCACGGGTGATAGAGCCAAAGTAGTTGAGGCAAAAATCGATATACGCCAAGCGCTCACGCTGGGCATAGGGAAGCTCGTCTAAAACCTGCATGCGGTTACGGTCAGATATGTTCAATAGAGACTTAACCTATCATAACGAACAAGTCACGCAATCAAAATGATGACTTAATGTGAGCTTGATGATAAAACTGCCTCATGCGGCTCTTATCTGCTGATTTATCCAGCGAATAAATAGCGTCGAGGGGGATGTGGTGGCGGCATTTAACAAGATTCCATTTGCGATCAGAGAAGCGGATCGAAAGATCGTCAGCATTGAGGATGTGCCAAGAGGATTGGCGTGTGCATGTCGTTGCCCCAGCTGCGATGCGCGGCTGCAGGCAAGGAAGGGAGACGTTAACGAGCACCATTTTGCTCATCACGATAGCAGTGCAGAGTTGTGTGAGTTTGCTCTTGAAACCAGCATTCGCTTAATGCTGCTGGAGACGTTAGGACAGATCCAGTCGATCAGTACGCCGGATTTTTTGTGGGGAAAGGAGATCATCATTCGCGGACGAGAAAATGTGGCACTGACATTCGATCTCGACTTGTCACAGGGTAATCAAAGCCCGCATTTCATCTATAGAACGCCGCAAAACGATGACTACCGCGTTGGTCTCTACCTGCCTGCCGCCGGGCAAAACGCCCCTCCACTTTGGTTAGAAGAGTTCACCACAGCAAAGCCAAAAATCGGACTACTGCAGCTCAACTACAGAGCGATTGCCGAGCAGCTTCAGGGCGGTCACAACAACGAATATGTCGCCAAGCTGATCAGCATTGTTCAAACCGAGCCCAAAGCGCTGAGCTGGCTTTACCATCCGCGCTTTCAGGAGCGGGTAAAACAACGCCGACAGCAAGAAGAAGAGAAGCGCCAGCAACAACACAATGAACGGCAGGCTCGATTACAGCAGTATCGAATACTGCAAGCTCAACAGGCAGAGCAAGTATTACAAGCTAAAACCCGCTTACAGCTGGCCTACCATGATCTGGAGCATCGCCCCTACGGCTCCAATCAAGAGTGGGCGCCGTTGTCGGGTGAGAGAGTAAGTCAGGGGAACTGCGTCCGCCGCTGCCGCATTTGCGGAGCACCGGTGGACCCACCGACCTCTTCCGGTTACTGCCGTAACCGCCAATGCTACATTGCTCGACGAAAATATGGCATTCGATGCTGAACCACTCAACGAGTCGAGGAAGAGATGGACGACTACATGCCCCAGCTGATCCGGATCATGCCCGACTATGGTGGCGAATATGTCTTTGATGAAGATGGTGGTGTAACTCGGTTCATGTACAGGATCTTTAGCAGCAACCAATTGAAATAGATATAAAAATGGCTTCGATTGTGATCTGATTTTATCG
>NZ_JAPDBQ010000170.1:0-8446 GCF_027705325.1 Aeromonas sp. QDB18 | reverse complement strand
CAGCGGGGCTGACGCCCCGGCGAAATTCCCCTCCCACCTACGTCGGAGGGAGTCCCCTTTCGCATTTAAGATGGGTCCTCCGTGAAACGAGCTGCCAGTGTAGCGGGCCGCCGCCGCTTTGACAGCACCGGGATCACAACCTCGGGGTTTCCTTTGCATCAGGCATGATGGCGGGAGCGCTCGCCCTTGGGGTCAGGGCAGGGTCACTCGGAAGGGGCGACCACGGCCTCCTCTCCCCTGGCGGTGCGTTTCAGTTGCCCCATGAATTGCTTGAAATGGGGGAGAAACCCCTTGAACAGCTCCTCTTTGCGATGCTGCATCATGACTTCGCCAAACAGCTTCAACCCGACGATAAACGCCTGATGTTCCTGCTCCGACATGGCCAGCTTCCCCTTGCTGAGCGCCAGGATGGCAAAGATGTCGTCGTGATTCTGGCAGTCGAACTGCAACGGGGGCACCTCGCGGTCCAGCGCCTGGACCTGTACACGATAAGTGTGTGGCATCTTTCATCTCCTCTCGGGCTGGGCTTTTGCCCATATGGTTGATAAAATCAATTAAACCCTTTTAAGTTGACTTTATCAACCATGAGGTTGTCAAACCGCCTCTTCCGGATCCTCGATCAGTACAAAATCGCCATGACGCAGCATTTCCGGGCACAGCAGATCGCCCTTAGCCCCCTCCATTACAAGGTGCTGCAACTGATCCATGCGCTGGATCCCGCCACGCCGCAGCTAATCGCACAGCGGTCTGGCCGCGACAAGGCGCAGGTGACGCGCCTGCTGCAGGAGATGGAGAAACAGGGGCTCATCGAGAAGCGGCCCCATCCCACTGACAGACGCAGCATCTGTCTGGCCTTGACCCCGCTGGCCTGCGAGCGGGTCAACCAGGGGGAGCAGGAGGCCGCACGGCTCGACGAACGGCTGTGTTCCCTGCTGACGCCGGCGGAGATAGCGCAGTTGCAGCAACTGCTGGACAAGATAGAAAAAGGGCTTGAGTCGACCGATTAGGGTCAGCGTCAGGGGATCCGCTGCCTGATTTGTGGCCAACCAGCGCGGCCTGTGCTGGCGGCGCCTTGTGAGCCACTCCCGGAGATGGTATCACTGGCCCCACTCTCCCCTTCCCGCCGAGGCGCCATCGTGATCACCCTGATTAAAGAGTCCGACCAGTTGAAAATGCCCTGGAAGAACAGGCAGGGCACCACGGCCCAGATCCTGATCTCCCCCCCTGGTTCGACCCTGGACAAGCTCGACTTTGACTATCGGCTGAGCTCGGCCCCCATCAAGGAAGCGGGGAGTTTCTCCCGCTTTCCCGGCTACCAGCGCATCCTGCTGCCCGTCAGCGGTGCCGGTTTCGTGCTCAACGGCCACCCCTACGCCACCTTCGAGGCGGCCCACTTCAGCGGGGATAACGAGACCCGCTGCGAGCTGCTGAAAAAAGAGGTGACGGATCTCGGGCTCATCTACCACCCGGCGCGCATCAGCGCCAACGTGCGGGTGCTGAACCTGCCCTTCCCCCTCAGCCTCACCCTGGAGGCGGACAAGTGCTACCTCTGCCACCTGCTGGAGGGCCAGCTCACCGTGCAGGGACAGCAGGTCGCACCGGGCGAGACCCTGGTGGTGCAGGGGGAGGAGAACATCCGCTTCGAGTGCGGCAAGAAGACCACCCTCGCCTTCTTTACCCTGCAGCCCAAGCAAGCCGCCGTTTAACGCCGGGGGGCACGGCCCCCGCTGTCGAGGCAGGCCTGCATGGTGTCATAGGGGGTATAGTGCCTGGTGCGGCTGTAGTAGGTGCCGCCCTTGGGGTGACAGATGCCGCTCCGGCTCTTCTTCACCGGGGGCTCGGCGGCCAGCGCGATGGCACACAGCAGCATCAGGCAACAGCCAAGCATCCATTTCACTGCATTCATGCTCTCTTTTCCGAAGGGGCGTAGGCGGGCCACTGGCCCATTTGCGGCCTATTCTACGCCGCTCATCCCCTTGCCACCCCAGACCAGATCATGAAAGCACCGCGACGCAGCGCAAGCGAAGACAAAAAAGCCGGGACCTTCCCGGCTTTTGCTTGTACTGGCGGCGACACGGTCCTTGGCACTACCCCACCTTGAAGCTGCCCTTCATCAGGGCGAAGTGGCCCGGGAAGGAGCAGAAGAAGGTGAGATCCTTGCCCGCCAGGCCGTCGGTCTTGAAGGTAACGCTGGTGCTCTCGCCGCCCCCCACCAGCTTGGTGTGGGCCAGGATCCTGGGGTCATCCTTGGGCAGGTAGTCGTGATCGACCCCGGCGCTCATGCCGGCGGTGGCGATGGCCTGATAGTCGGCGGTGTTGGCCAGCACCCAGTTGTGGCCCATGTTGGCCACCGGCAGTTTGCCCGTGTGATTGAGGGTCACCGTCACCTCCTTGCAGGTGGCCGGCACGCTCATCGCCGTCTGGTTGAACTGCATGGCGTCATTGCCTTCGATCACCAGTGCGCACTCGTCGGCCAGGACCGGGGTGGCGAGGGAGCCAAGAAGCAGCAGGGTTAACACCTTTTTCATCACGTTCTCCTTTGATTGACGAAGGATGACAGCACAGGCATCTCGCCCCCGTGGGCGCGACCCGCAAAGATGCTGTCAGGATCGATCTTCATTATATTCAAATGTCACCGAAGGACGACCGCTTTTGGGCCAGCCTGAGGGCCCGGTCACTTCTTTTCTCCCGACCCCGGGCCCAAAGCGGGTTGCTCACATCCCCGTCCCGCTTAATTATTTGCGGCCTTCCCGCCCACGGCCACTCGCCAACACCGCAGCCGTTGGCTAAGCTGCTCCCCCGTCGATGACTCCCGCGAGAATGAGAGATGAAGTTCCCCTTTGCGCCTGCGCTGGCGCGCACCCTGCTGCTCTCCCTGATCCTGCTGCTTGGCGCCTGCCAGCCGGCCCCGACCCAGACCCGCATCCAGGGCAACACCATGGGCACCTATTATGCGGTGACCCTGAGCGACCCCTTCCCCGGCGGACAGGGAGCACTGCAACAGGAGGTGGAGGCGCTGCTGGCACGCCTGAACAAGGAGATCTCCACCTATGATCCGGGCTCCCTCATCTCCCGCTTCAATCAGGGAACGGGGCTGCCCCCCCAGGTCATCCCGGCCACCATGGCGAAGATTGTGCAACAGGGCATTGACGCCGGGCACCTCACCCGGGGGGTTCTCGATGTCACCGTGGGCCCCCTGGTCAATCTGTGGGGATTCGGGCCGGACAAGCGCCCGGTCAGGCGGCCCGGCGCAGAGCAGATCGCCAAGGCGCGGGAGCGGGTCGGCATCGACAAGCTCACCCTGACCCCCGAGGGGGATCACTTCCTGCTCGGCAAGGCCATCCCAGATCTCTATCTGGATCTCTCCACCCTGGGCGAGGGTGCGGCCTCCGACGAGATAGCCGGGCTGCTGGAGCAAAAAGGGGTCCACAACTACCTCATCGAGGTGGCGGGGGCGGTGCGCAGCAAGGGGCACAACGACAAGGGCAATCCCTGGCGGGTGGCCATCGTCGAGCCCTCGGACAGACCGGGCGCCATCGAGGATGTGGTGACCCCGAACGGCATGGCGGTGAGCACCGCTGGCAGCTATCGCAACTATTACGAGCTCGACGGCAAGCGCTACTCCCACATCATCGATCCCACCACCGGCGAGCCCGTGACCCACAAGCTGGTCTCCGCCACCGTCATCACCCCCACGGCCCTGGAGGCCGATGCCCTCGACACCGCCCTCATGGTGATGGGCCCCGAGTGGGCGATGGCCTTTGCCAGGGAGCACAAGCTGGCGGTCTATCTCATCGAGAAGACCGCCACGGGCTTTGCCGCCAGCCACACCCCCGAGTTTGCCCCCTATCTGGTGCGCAAGCAGCCCTGAATGACGAGGCCCCGCAGTGCGGGGCCTCGTTCACTGACCGCCTATTCGATGGGGATGCGGTGGGGCGCGGGGCTGGCCGCCTGCTTGGGCAGGCGCAGGGTGAGGATGCCGTTGTCAAAGCGGGCGCTCACCTGCTCTGGCGACACCTCCACCGGCAGCTCGACGCTGCGCGACACGCTGCCATAATAGCGCTCGCTGCGCAGGGCCCGTTCATCCTTGTTCTGGCTGTCAAACTGGCGGATCTCCGCCTTCAGGGTCACCAGCTTGCCGTGCACGTCCACGTGGATGTCCTCCTTCGCCACCCCGGGCAATTCCGCCTGCAGCAGGTAGTCATCCCCGCTCTCCCGCAGATCCAGCTTGATCTGGCTGGGCAACGGGTCCCCGTGCAGGGGGCGGATGTAGAAGCCGGAGGCCATGTCGTGGAACAGGTCATCAAACAGGCTGGTGCGACTCGGTAGCAAACTCATCTGATCCCTCCTTGTGAGCGGGCAAGGGAGCAGACGGGCACCCTGCCCTCTGTTGCCTCCCGCATGCTGACGCTCTTCAAGTCTAAAAACCGGGACAGCGCCTGCCAGTGCCAACTCGCCTTCCCTTGACCGGGATCAAAGGCAAGACACCCTTTTTTTCACCCAAGGTCTGCGGGAAAAACCGGGAGGCCTCCCCATGTGCAATTGCCTGCCTGCGGACTTTGGTGGCACACTTCTCCCACCAGCCCGTAGCGCCTTGATGCCAGACAGATGCAGACACCGGACTCCGTACCCGAGAAAAAACCCCAGCCCAAGCCCAAGCGCATCCTGCTGGTCAACGAACAGCGTTCCTTCCAGATGATGATGAAGGCGATGCTGATCAACATCGGCATCAACCGCATCACCTACACCAACTCCGCCGACGAGGCGCGCCGCCGCTGCCAGAAAGAGAGCTTCGACATCTATCTGCTCGACTATGAGCTGGGGGCGGGCGAGAACGGCCGCCAGTTGCTGGAAAGCCTGCGGGATCAGCAACTCATTCCGCCCCAAAGCGTGGTGATCATGGTCAGCAGCGACGGCTCCCGCGCCATGGTGCTGAGCGCGCTGGAAGCCAAGCCCGACGAATACCTGATGAAGCCCTTCTCCCAGGAGCAGTTCTCGTTTCGCCTCAAACGCGCCCTCGCCCGTCGCCAGGCACTGGAGAGCGTCTTCAGCGCCCTCACCCGGGACGATCTGCCCGCCCTGGTGGAGGCCTGTGCCAAACAGGCGGACGCGGTGCCACGCTTTGCCAACTTCTGCCGCTGCCTGCAGGCCGACACCCAGCTCAAGCTGGGCCAGGCCAAGGAGGCCCGCAGCCTGATGCGCCAGCTGCTGGCGGGGCAGGAGAACAGCTGGGCTCGCCTCACCCTGGGCAAGGCGTGCCATACCCTGGGTCTGCACGAGGAGGCGGTAAGCCACCTGCAAGCCACCCTGAAACACACCCCCCTGATGGTGGAGGCTTACCTCTGGCTCGCGGAGTCCCTGCTGGCGCTGGGCAATGACGAGCAGGCCCAGCAGGAGCTGCGCCGGGCGGTGGACATCTCTCTCCAATCGGTGCAGCTCTCCCGCCGTCTGGCGGAAGTGTGCCTGCAACGGCACGACTACGCCCAGGCCAAGGACGTGCTGCTCGCCCTCATCGATTTGTCGCGCAACTCGATCCACCGCACGCCGCATTATCTCGGGGCCTATATCCAGACCCTTACCCTCTATGCCCTCAACAGCAACGACGGCTACCACATCGCCAACCTGCAAAAGCAGGTGAACTCCGCCCTGTCGCGCATCCGCGACTCCCTGATGATGTCGGAGTTCAACTACCCGGTGTTCGAGCAGATCTGCCAGGCCCGGGTGCGCATCGCCCTGGGGGAGCTGCTAAAGGGCAAGAAGATGCTCTATCGCGCCAACCAGAACTGGCTGGACGAGCCCGCCACCATGCCTCCGGCCCTCCTTGGCGAGACCATACTCGCCCTCTATCAGCTCGGGGAGTTCGAGTACGCCGAGAGCCTGCAATCCCTGCTGGCGGAGGATGAGGATCGGCTGCTCACCACCTGCATCCAGGTGACCCGGGATGACAAGACGGTGCAGGAGCGGCGCCAGCGCTATCAGCAGCTCAACGATCTGGGCATCAAGGCCTATCAGGCCGGGGAGCTGGAGCAGGCCCTCGGCCACTTTCGCGAGGCCCTGCGCCGGGCGCCCGCCAATACCGGCGCCGCCCTCAACAAGATCCAGGTGCTGCTGCAACTCATGCAGAAGAACCGCAAGAGCCCGGAGTTTGGCACCGAGTGCAAGGAGACCCTGGAGGTGCTGGAGGGCATCCCCCTCAACCCCGCCCAGCAGGAACGTTTTCGCAAGCTGCGCCAGGAATATCATCAGCACAGCTGATATCCCCCCTCCTCCCCTCACCTATGCTGATACTGACTCAGGGAAGGGAGGGGCAACACCATGGCAATGTGCCGATACCTGGTGGCCGATGGCCGCCACTGCAGCGAAGAGGCGGGGGATCACGACCTGTGCCACTGGCACGACCCTCATGCCTCTCACTCATCCCCGGACACCGCCGCGGCGCTGGAGCGCTATGTGCGCCAGGGGGGCCTGTGCCACGGTCTGCAACTGGCCCGCGCCGATCTCGCCGGTCTCAACCTGGTGAACAGAGAGGGGCCACAGGGGTTCCTGCTGGAGCAGTGCAACCTCTATCGCGCCAACCTGCGCGGCGCGCACCTCTACGGTATTCGCATCAAGGGCGGCAGCCTGATGAAGGCCGATGTCAGTGACGCCAACCTGCACTGCGCCGAGTTGCACGACGTCAACCTGCTCGGCATCCGCTGGAAGAACACCCGGCTCGACAACCTGGATACCGGCAGGCGCCTGATGCAGGACAGGAAGGGGCGAAGCGAACGAGACCCGGTGCAGGCCCGCGTCTGGTTCAAGGAGGCGGAAGAGACCTATCGGGATCTGCGCAAGGCCTCGGAGGCCCAGGGGATCTTCACCATGTCCGGCCGTTACATCCAGCAGGAGCTCACCATGCGCCGCCTGCAGATGCCGTTCTGGTCCTATCACCGCTTCGCCTCCTGGATAGTGGATCTCTTCTGCGGCTACGGCGAGGCCCCCATGCGGGTGGTGCTCTTCTCCCTGCTGCTCATCTTCATCTGCAGCATCTTCTACTTCTTCTGCGGCCTCAACTTCGCGGGCAACCACCTCATCTACCGCCCGGAGGCGACCCTCGAAGAGAACGCCACCTTCCTGCTGGAATGCCTCTACTACAGCGTGGTGACCTTCACCACTCTCGGCTACGGCGACTTCACCCCGGTCGGCCTGTCGCGGATCTTCGCCGCCTTCGAGGCCTTCACCGGCAGCTTCACGCTGGCGCTGTTCGTGGTGGTGTTCGTCAAGAAGATGACCCGCTGACAAGCTGCCCACGATCTTGCTGCGAGGCCGTGATCAAGGCTCATGTGCTGCTCGGAATCCTCACGTATATCTATACGCTCCGGTTCCTGCGCTGCGCTTCACCTTGCTGACAGCCTCTCGCGACAGCTCGTGAACAGGTTACCGATAGCCCGGCACCTGAACTTGCATCCAGACCGGATTCCTAGTCCAATAGCGACTAATAAAAACGACATGAGCATCCCTGACATGAAGATCATCTCTTTCAATATCAATGGCCTGCGCGCCCGTCTTCATCAGTTGCAAGCCATCATCGACAAGCACCAGCCCGATGTGATCGGCCTGCAGGAGATCAAGGTCCACGACGAGGCCTTCCCGGTCGCGGACGTGGAGGCCATGGGCTATCACGTGGTCTTCCACGGCCAGAAGGGTCACTACGGGGTCGCCATCATGAGCAAGCAGGCGCCCATCGACGTGCAGAAGGGGTTCCCCACCGATCCCGAGGATGCCCAGCGCCGCATGATCATGGCCAGTTTCAAACGGGAAGACGGCTCCCTCATCAAGGTGATGAACGGCTACTTCCCCCAAGGGGAGAGCCAGGATCACGAGACCAAGTTCCCGGCCAAGCAGAAGTTCTACGAGGACCTGCAGCACTACCTTGAGACCCACCACAGCCCGGACGACCAGATAGCGCTGATCGGGGATATGAACATCTCCCCCACGGATCTCGACATCGGCATCGGCGAGGCGAATCGCAAGCGCTGGCTGCGGGATGGCAAGTGCTCCTTCCTGCCCATCGAGCGTGAGTGGATGGAGCGGCTCAAGGGGTTCGGCCTGACCGACACCTTCCGCGCCGCCAACCCCACCGAGTGCGAGCGTTTCTCCTGGTTTGACTACCGCTCCAGGGGCTTTGACGAGAACCGTGGCCTGCGCATCGACCTCATCATGGCGTCCAATGCCCTCAAGGACAAAGTGACCGAGACCGGCATCGACTACGAGCTGCGCGGCATCGAGAAACCCTCCGATCACGCCCCCATCTGGACCTGCTTCGCCTGATCCCGGTGCCGGGCCTCCTGGCCCGGAACTCTGCCATCTCCCGACCCCAGCCCCTGCCGATGCGGGCAATGCTGTTCACTTAAGAGAATTTGAGTTCCAGTCCACGTAGTATCAGGGCTAAAAAATGAGGGAGGCA
>NZ_JAPDBQ010000169.1:0-8604 GCF_027705325.1 Aeromonas sp. QDB18 | reverse complement strand
GCGATAAAATCAGATCACAATCGAAGCCATTTTTATATCTATTTCAATTGGTTGCTGCTAAAGATCCTGTACATGAGCAGATACTACATGGCTAAGCCATTACCCATCAGACTCAAAGCCGCGCGAAAGGCTGTGGGCCTGACGCAACAACAGCTCGGAATTCAATTAGGTATGGAATTTGGATCTGCTAGCGCAAGAATGAACCAGTATGAAAAAGGTAAGCACGCCCCTGATTACCAGACGATGCAACGCATCGCCCAGGAACTGGGTTATCCTGTTGCTTATTTCTACTGTGATGATGACCTGTTGGCTGAACTGCTGTGTGCTCTGGCCAAATTGCCGAAAGAAAGGCAGCAAGAGATGTTGCTGCAACTTTCGGCACCAAAGGAATGATAAGGTCAGAGATGGATTCAGGTTCCGCTTAAATAGACCCCTGCCATGCCATCGAGTCTCTCTTTAATCTGTTCCCAGCCCGGCATGATTTGCCCCATCAGTCGGTAGAATCGTTCACTGTGGTTATGTTCGGCTATATGGCAAAGCTCATGCAGGATCACATAGTCGATGCACTCTCGGGACGCTTTCACCAGGTGAGGATTCAGCGTGATACGACCATTTGGCGAGCAGCTTCCCCACTGGGTTCGCATCGTCAGAATGCGAATAGGCGGTCGCTCGCTGACCCAGAGCGTCTGTTCAAGCAACGTCTCGAGCCTACGATTAAACACCTCTTTCGCACGCGCCTTGTACCACTCATGCAGCAATGAGCAAACAAGCTCTGGCGCATACTGTCGAACCGAGACTTGTAACTGACCGCCCAGCAATTTCACCTGCTGCTTTTGCGTGGCCGATTCTGTCACCTTGAGCAGATACTGTTTGCCGAGGTAATAGCAACTCTCGCCGCTGACATAGCGCGGCGCCAGAACATGCTCATTGAGAGAACGAAAATAGCGTAACTGCTGGTAGATCCAGCGAGCGCGCTTTTTCAGTGCCTCCAGAACCTCGTGTTGCGACAGATTGGCCCCGGCCTGAACCTCGATACGACAATCCGGATGAACCAGGATCCGCACTCGACCCGTGTTCGCGTTACGACTCACTCGCTCAACGTCGATCCGTTCATCCCCATAACTAAAACTCAGCCGTTCACCCTGCTCGGCAGCCTGATAAGGTGTTGAACAATCAATCGCAGCATTCATCAGCATTGTCCCCACTCAATCCGCATGCTGATTCAGACCGACGCGGGTGATCTGAATGACCATCTCGACGATCTTCTTAGCCTGATCCATTCCACCCCCTATGGCTTTGCACTCGGCAAACATTCTGGGTAACAGCTTTTTGCGGATATCGGCCTCGATGTTTTGTGGATTGATGGAGTGTTCGGCGACCGACATCTCGACACAGCCATCAATTTCGAACGCAAGTTTGACCCACTTATCCTGAACCTGCTGATCCACAATGCTGAAAACTTCCGGCAGAATTCTTTTGAACACACCGAAGTAAGCTTGCGCATGGCGATGTCCAGCAAAGGCTTCGGGAATCTCGTCCAGTTGGCGCTTTTGTACCTGCTGCTCAAACTCATGAAACAGCAGATATTGCTTGAGCGGGTGGTCAAACAGCTTTTCCGCTTCTTCAATGGCCTGACGCAACAGCTTGGAGAAAGCCTCCTGTGCGTAGGGGTCGTCGCCTAGCTCCTGCTCAATCATCCGGGTGACCCGGGTCTTGATGATATCCGTCTCGTTGCGGGTCTTGTCTTCGTTCCACTCGTCAGGTTGTTGTGTCAGCCCCATCTTGCCAACTTCGTACACACCTTCTGGATCCCGCACTTCAACACCGACAACATGCTTGTTCAGCAGTTTTTTCACCTGCTCGGCATATTCGTCATAGTCGATGCTTTCACCTGCATCCTGCCGCACCAACTGCCGCAAGCTGGAGAGTTGTTTGACAGTCTCTTTGTAGTGCTGCCGATCCGCATCCGAGAAGCTCTTGTCTGCAAAGAAGGTGCTCGATTGCAATGCCACCTTCAGGCAACTGGCGAAAGCACTCAGCGCCTCGTAGAAGTCTTCGCGGATCTTCAGGTGCACATCAACCAGCTCACCATCGCGATCCTCTGTCTTGGGAACCAGAACCTGCCGCAGCTGTTCGATGTCTTTCTTGTTTTTGACGCCATCGAAGATGGCCCAGAGCATCTTATAGAGATGAGGCAGACGTTTGTACTCGGTACTCATCTGCTCGTAGAGGCCGGCGATATCGTTGATGTCATAGCCCCCCTGAGTGCGGGACGCCAGATCCTGATACTTGGCTATGGTGGTATCCAGTTCGCTGAGGATGCCCCGGTAGTCGATGAGCAGACCAAACTGCTTCTTCAGGTGCAGTCGGTTCACGCGGGCAATCGCCTGGATCAGGTTATGCCCCTTGAGTGGCTTGTCGATATAGAGCACCGCATTCTTCGGCTCATCAAAACCGGTCAGCAGCTTATCCACCACGATAAGCAGTTTCAGGCTCGGATCTTTGTCAAATCGATCGATGATCTGCTTGGTATAGATCTGTTCATCCTGATTGCCGACATGCTCATTCCACCACTTTTGCACCTCGGGCATGGCGGCTTCATCAACCTCGGTATTGCCCTCACGGGAATCGGGAGCGCTCATCACCACCGCGCTTTCAAACAGACCTGCTTCATCCAGATACTGCTTGTACTTGATGGCCGAGGCTTTGCTGTCGCAAGCCAGTTGCCCTTTGAGCTCATCATTGATGTGTTTGTCAAAGTGGTTGGCAATATCCAGCGCTATCAGCCGGATCCGATCCTCGGCACTGTAGATCTGTCCCTTCTTGGCAAACTTGCGCTTGAGATCGGCTTTTTGCTCTTCGTTCAGCCCTTCGGTGATCCGATCAAACCAGCTGTCGATGGCCCGTTCGTTCACATCCAGATCCGGAATGCGCTCTTCATAGAGCAGCGGGGTAACTGCTCTGTCTTCTACCGCACGCTGCATGGTATAGGCATGCACGATAGGGCCGAACTTGTTGGTGGTCTTGTCGTCTTTTAGCAACGGAGTGCCGGTGAAGGCCACAAAGGCGGCATTGGGAAGTGCCTGCTTCATGCGGATATGGTTCTCGCCCCCCTGGCTGCGATGCCCCTCATCGATCAGCACGATAATGTCCGGGCTGTTATTGCTGCATTCCGGCAGTTTGGTCGCGCTGTTGAACTTCTGGATCAACGAGAAAATAATCCGCTCATTGCCACGACCTATCTGCTCAGCCAGCCGTTTGCCCGAGGTGGCCATTGCCGCTTCGCGGTCCTTTTTACTCGCCAGCTCACCACCGGAGGCAAAGGTCTTGCTCAGCTGGCTTTCCAGATCGACCCGATCGGTCACCACGATAATCCGGCAGGCTTTCAGTGACTCATGAAGGATCAGCGCCTTGCTCAAGAACACCATGGTGAATGACTTACCCGAGCCCGTGGTATGCCAGATCACGCCCCCTTCACGCCCACCCTGGAGATTGCGTGTATCGATGCGTTCGATCAGTCGCTTGATGCCAAATACCTGCTGATAGCGGGCGACTATCTTGCCCGCCTTCTTGTCAAACAGGGTGAAATAGCGCGTCATCTCCAGCAAGCGGGCGGGTGACAGCAGACTCATCAACAGCCGATCCTGACCGGTCACCGCCAGCTCACCGGAGGAGACCAGATCCTGATACCAGATCAGATCGTGCGGTTTACGGTGATCAAACAGCGCGGCCATCTGCTGCGCCGAGAGACGACGATTCTTCAGGGCAAACATCTGCGCTTCGGAAATATCCTCCTCGCGCCAGGCGGCCCAGAATGTGGTCGGCGTCAAACATGTGCCATAGCGGCCATCCGAGCCATTGATGGAGAGCAGCAACTGGCTGTACGCGAAGAGCTGCGGGATCTCGTCGTGCCGCTGATTGCGCAGGCTTTGCGAGATGCCTTCATCTATGGTCGGTCCCTTTTTGGCCCCCAGTCCTGAGTGGCCGTCAGGGCGTTTTGCTTCGATAACAACCAGCGGAATGCCATTGACGAAGCAGACGATGTCCGGCCGTCGTGCATCAATGCCGCCTGAGCGCAGTACGCTGAACTCTTCGGTAAAGACAAAGCTGTTGTTTTGCGGCTGTTGCCAGTCAATCAGGGCAATGGTCGGATTGACCTTCTTGCCATCGACAAACTCGGTGACGGAGATGCCCAGCAGCAGGTGGTTATAGAGCCGTTCGTTGGCCCGCAGCAGCCCTTCGTTCAGCGCTGGCGAACAAATTTCAGCGACCAGGTTATCGAGGGTCTTCTCCGATAACCCATGCTCACGACCGGCATAGGGAAAGCGTCGTTTGGCCAGTTGCGTGCGTAATTCATCACGCAGGACCACCTCGCTCGGCTTGCCACCACGCGCCGCTAATGCCTGCTCAGGTGGCAGGAAGGTCCAGCCCAGGTTGCTTAACAACGCCAGCGCCGGGATCTTGGCACTGTACTCTTCCTGGAATTTTGGGGCTGTCTGACCGCTCATTGGGGATCCTTTTGCTGCGGTATGCGCTGCCATTTCAGCAAGGCATCGATATCTTGCGCACCTTGTTCTTCTTTTAAACGACGTTGCTGTTCGGCATAGCGATCAAATTCATGGTGGGCTTTGTTATCTGCCTGCTGTTTACTGATCTTGCCCGAACCGCTGAGCACATCGCGGTCATTGAATTGTAAAAACTGGTCTAGTTTGTCTTGCCAGTCGCGCAAAAAGATTGCTTTGCGGCGTAATGCCTGATCTTCGGCAAAATCGAGCCACATGCTGACGATGCGATTAAGCTCCTCGATTTCTGTTTGACTCAGGTAGTTTTTGGCAATAGTCACATCGGCCTTGCGGACCTCGATGCCTTTATAGCTGGTTAGCCCCATATGGGCTTGCTCGGCATCAGCTCGGGTATAAATCAGCTCCGCTGCGGTTTTACCGGAACAGGCATAATGCAGCTTGTTTTGAATGACCTGAAAAAACTGGGTGGTTTCCTTGAATGAGGGCTCATAATCCGCCGCCAGTGCAAAGATTTCTCGGACACGCAGATACATGCGCCGTTCACTGGAGCGGATATCGCGGATCCGCTCCAGCATGTCGCCGAAGTAGTCCGGTACCACGGAGGAACCAATAGGCGGATTTTTCAGGCGTTCGTCATCCATGACAAAACCTTTGACGATAAACTCTTCCAGCGCCCGGGTTGCCCACTGCCGGAATTGGGTGCCCCGAACTGAACGCACGCGGTAACCCACGGCCAGGATGAGCGGCAGGCTGTAGTGATGCACCTGACGTTTCACCTGACGGGAGCCTTCGGTTTGAACTTGTAAGTAATCCTTACAAGTTCGATTTGGCTCCAGTTCGCCCTCTTCATAGACAGCGCGAATATGCTGGGTAATCGCCTGCGGCGTGACCTGATACAGTTCAGCCATCGCCGCTTGTGGCAACCAGAGCGTGTCCCCCTCAAAGCGGCATTCAATTCTTACCTTACCATCAGCACTGGCAAACATCACAAACTCGCCAGCAGGGGCGGAAGGGATGTCAGCGGTCATGGGCTATTCCCTCGCTAGAACCCACTTGTACCCGACGTTTGCCCGTCAATAACTGCTGCATCAGGGCTTTTTTCTCCTGCTTTAGACAGTCGATCTTGCGCTGCAAAGTTTCAATTTCCTGATCAGCAGCGGTCAGCACTGAGGCGATTTTTTGTTGTTCTTCGTAAGTTGGCGGAATACTTAATTTTGTTGCAATAAATGGTTCTATTTTAACAGCCATTCGCTCTACCAGAGTCCCTTCGACCATCGAAGCAAAACGGTTGATTTGGTCTGGAGTCATTAGCTTTTGAGCTACAAACTCTAGTGCTGTACATGCTATATCTCTAACATATAAAACTTCATATATTGGTGACACAACAACTGAATGATTAAGTCGACTAAAGTTGATAGCCCCCCACCTTAGATTGGCAGGGTTATAAACGATATCCTTCGGTCTAACAATTTTATATTTCTTCTCATCACTGTTTTTCACCAAGAACTCTCTATTATAGCGCTCTGATTTAGCAGTGACTCCATCCTCAATCGTAAGAGAGTAAAGAGGTACATCATCTGTAGGAACTTGCTTTTCCTTTCTTACCAGCAATAAATCTGCAATTTTAAACCACTTCCACTCCCCACTAAATTTCACACCATTTTTATCCAGCAGGCGCTTTTTGCCGGTCAGCAGTTGCTGCATCAGCGCCTTTTTCTGCTGCTGGCTATTGGCCAACAGCTGCTCTGTGGTGCTGATGGCCTGATCCCAAGTGGAGAGGATTTTGGCGATTTTATTTTGTTCGGGGAGAGGGGGAACTTTTATTGGACAATCCAATACTTCATCTTTTCTTAAGTTTGTTTGCTTAACCCCATCATCAAATTTCAAGTAGTACTTGTTTCGGTCAAGCGAATAATAAAGAAAGTGTGAATCGCATGCTATAGCTCGTAGCCTAGCGATTCGTTGATTTACAGTATATTCATTGTTTTTAGTTACATAAAAACACTTGGCAATTGCCTTTCCATTCGGGACATCACTCATAACCATGAGAATATCCCCTTCACTAGCGGGACAATGAGCTGAATCAGTTTTTTTAAAAACAGTACCACCTGTCGAAATGAATTTTGAGTTAACTAATACAAACTGACCACATTCATCGACATCATTTTCATGTGCTTTTCCATTCGTAAAGTCAACTAAGTCTCGGAGAGATAATATATTCCACCCCTTAGGCACCATATCCCAGCTCCTCCAGATACTTGGCCATTTCGCCTTCCAGTTCGGTCAGTCGGGCTTTGAGTTGTTCGCGTTCGGCGCGCACCGCCAGCAGATCGATCTCTTCCTCTTCCTCGAAGGTATCAACATAGCGCGGGATATTCAGGTTGTAGTCGTTATCGCGGATCTCCTGCAGCGAGGCGAGATAGGCGTATTTATCGACGTTATCGCCATTGCGGTAGGTGGCGACAATCTTGGCGATATTCTCGTCGGAGAGCTGGTTCTGGTTCTTGCCCGGCTTGCACTCGCGGCTGGCATCGATAAACAGCACGTTATCGTCGACCTTGTGTTTTTTGAAGATCAGGATAGCCGCCGGAATACCGGTGCCATAGAACAGCTTCTCCGGCAGGCCTATGACGGCATCAAGCAGGTTCTCTTCAATCAGCTTCTGGCGAATTTGCCCTTCGCTAGAGCCGCGGAACAGTACGCCGTGGGGTACTACCACGCCCATACGCCCGCTATGAGGTTTGAGTGTCTCAATCATATGCAGGATAAAGGCGTAGTCGCCCTTGGTCTTGGGCGGAATGCCTCGACGGAAGCGGCTGAATTTGTCGTGCTCGGCCTCTTCATGGCCCCACTTGTCCAGCGAAAATGGCGGGTTGGCGGTAACCACATCAAACAGCATCAGATCGCCGTTCTTATCCAGCAGCTTGGGGTTACGGATGGTGTCGCCCCACTCGATCTTGTGGTTATCCTCGCCGTGCAGAAACATGTTCATCTTGGCCAGCGACCAGGTGGAGCCGATGGCCTCCTGGCCGTAGAGCGCATATTGGCGGCTGCCGTGGTTGGCGACGATTTTGCGCCCGCACTTCATCAGCAGGGAGCCGGAGCCACAGGCCGGATCGCAGATGGTGTCACCCGGCTGGGGTTCGAGCAGCTCGGCAATCAGATCGGAGACTTCCGGCGGGGTATAGAACTCACCGGCCTTCTGGCCACCGCTGGCGGCGAAGTTCTTAATCAGGTATTCGTAGCCGCTACCGATCACATCCAGCGAGCCAACCCGCGAAGGCTTGAGGTTGAGCGCCTCCTTGGCAAAGTCTTCGAGCAGATGGCGCAAGATGGTGTTCTTCTGCTTCTCTTCACCGAGCTTGTCGGTATTGAACGAGATGTCCTGAAACACGCTCTTGCCCGCATCCTTGAGCTTGGTGCCATTGGCCTCTTCGAGCGCATGCAGCGCCATATCGATGCGGGTGCCATTGCCCGGCTCGTGGCGGTGTTCATACAGGTGATAGAAGCTGGATTCCTTGGGCAGCACAAAGCGCTCGTTCTTCATCATCTCGTCGATGAGTTCGGGCTCGTCACCGTATTGGGCCTGGTAGTTGTCGTAGTGATCCTGCCAGACATCGGAGATGTATTTGAGGAACAGCATCGTCAGGATGAAGTCCTTGTAGGTATCGGCGCTGACGGTGCCGCGAAAGGTATCGCAAGCCGCCCACAGGGCTTTGTTGATCTCATCCTGATTGATTTGTTCGGTCATGGTGTCGTTCCTCCTAGTTGGCCGCCACCGGTGGCGGCAGCCAGAAAATCGTTGGCGATGCGGCGTTGCAGTTGCACGCCATTGCTGATCAGCTGTTGCAGCGTCTGCTGTTGCTGGCGCAGGTTCTGTTGCAGGGCGGCCAGCGCCGCCTGTTGGTGGAGTGCAGGCAAGGCCAGCGGCGTCTCGGCCAGCACACTGCGGCGGATGCTTTTGACCTGCGAGCCTTCGGCGTTCTGTTCAAAATAGCGCTGGCTCATGTACAGGATCTTTAGCTACAACCAATTGAAATAGATAGAAAAAAGGCTTCGTTTGTGATCTGATTTAATCGCA
>NZ_JAPDBQ010000168.1:0-8620 GCF_027705325.1 Aeromonas sp. QDB18 | reverse complement strand
ACTGTGCTCGGTGATTGATCCGGGAGATCAGATCACCACTTGGCTAGATAGTTCCCCGATTTGTGCAACAAGGCCGCGGCAGCCTCCAGCACTGGCTGGCCGAGCGGCAGATCAACGCCCGCCCCGCCATGCACAAGGCCTCCTACCAGAAGGATTTCTACCGGGACGCGGCACTGTGCAAGTCGTGCCACAACGAGTTTGCCCCGGGCACCGGCGCCAATATCGTCAACACCTGGGACGAGTGGGAAAGCTCCAGCTTCGCCAAGGCCGAAGATCCTGCCAAACGGCGCACCTGCATCGACTGCCATATGAACCCCGAGCCGGGCAATGGCGGCGCGCCGGTGGCGGGCCAGTCCACCGAAAACGGCACCGTGAAAGCGCGGCTCTATCGCCACAACTTTACCGGCGCCCAGCATCAGCTGGTGGGGCTGAGGAGTGCAACCCTCGAGCAGGAGAGCCTGGCGCTGCTGCGCTCAAGCGCCACCCTCTCGGCCCGCATTGAAAACCAGAGTGGCCAACCCGCGCTGGTGGTGAGAGTCGCCAATACCGGCGCCGGCCACGCCCTGCCCACCGGGGTGGCCGATTTCCGTGAACTCTGGCTGGAGCTGACCGTCACCGACGCCAGCGGCAAGCTGGTGCTTGAAAGCGGCCAGCCGGTGAACGGCGCCGTCCCTGAGGATGCGCGGCTATTTAGAAAAGTGTTCGGCGATGCCGAGGGCAAGCCGGTGGGGCTCAAGTTCTGGCGCTACGCCAAGCTCATTGAAGACACCCGCATCCCGGCCGATGGCTGGCGCGATGAAGCCTGGCCGCTGCCGGCGGATGCCCAGGGCCCCTTCAAGGCCGATATCAGACTCAATTTCCGCACCTACCCCAAGTGGGTCAATGATGCGGTGCGCGCCGCCGAGCCGAGCTTGCCGGAGCCACCCATAGTGCAACTCAATCGGCTGCAACTGACCCTGCAGCCCCTCCCCCTCACGCCCGATATGGAGCCTCAATCCTGATGTTCGCAAGTTTTCTCATTACCCTGCGCGAGGGGCTGGAAGCCTTCCTGCTGGTCGGCATCTGCCTCTCCTACCTCGCCAAGCTGGGGGCGAGCCGCTACAACAAGTTCATCTATCTGGGGGTGGGCCTCGGTCTCGTCGCCTCCCTTGTCATCGCCTTCCTGTTCCAGGTGGTGGTGAGCCAGTTCGAGAGCGAGCGCTACAACCATTTGCTGATGGCGGGGATCCTGATTTTTGCCACCCTGGTGCTCACCTATATGGCTATCTGGATGCAAAAACAGGCCAAATCCCAGGTAGGGGCCATGACAGCGCGTATCGATGCGGCCATCGATGGCGGCAACCTGTTTGGTCTGGTACTGCTCGCCTTCCTGGCGGTGATGCGCGAAGGCTTTGAAACCGTGCTCTTCTTCTCGGCCCTGGTCTACTCCGGGCAAGGGGTGGATCTGCACCAGGGGCTGATGGGCGCGCTGGCGGGGCTGCTGGTCTCTGTGGTACTGGTGTGGGGGCTGCTGCGTTCCACCCGCAAGGTGGCGCTGGCCCCCTTCTTCCGCTGGACTGGGCTGCTTATCATCATCATCGCCGCAGGTCTGCTCTCGTCCGCCGTCAACATGTTGCAGGCAGCGGACGTCATCACCTTCTGGACCACGCCGGTCTTCAACATCAGCCACATCCTCGACGATCAGGGGGTATTCGGCACCTTCCTGCGCGCCCTGTTTGGCTACAACGCCTCACCGGCCGGCCTGCAGTTGCTGACCTGGGCCTGCTACCTCATCATCTTTGTCACCCTCTGGCATCGCAGCTATCGCCCCCAGGGGAGCGCCGCTCCGACCAGGGGCTGAGCCCGGGGATCACACTCTGTTCGGGAGCCGCGCACAGGCGCGCTCCCCCAGCTATCACGCCGTTTCGGAACACTCATGAACGACAACAACAAGAAGCACATTGCGGTGCTGGGCGCCGGCCCCGCCGGTCTGATGGCCGCCTGGCGCCTGCGCCAGGCCGGTTTTGCGGTCACCCTGTTCGAACAGGAGCCGGTCGTGGGCGGCATGTGCGCCACCCAGACCTTCAAGGGGCGCGACGGGGAGTATCGCTTCGACTACGGCGGCCACCGCTTCATCACCAAGAACCCCGAGCTGCTCGCCTTTATCGACGAGCTGATGGGGGACGACCTGCTCCACGCCGAGCGAAAGAGCGTCATCCGCTTTGGCGGGCGCACCTACGACTACCCCCTGAACCTGCCCAATTTGCTCAAGACGGCGCCGCTGGCCCTGATGGCCGGTGCGGTGAAGGATCTGTTGCTGTTGCCCTTTGCCAAGAAGCCCACCGATTTTGCCAAGGCGAGCTTTGCCGAGTGGATCCAGAGCCACTTTGGCCGTACCCTCTACCGCCAGTTCTTCGAGGGCTACACCGGCAAGTTGTGGGGCATCAACCCGGACAAGCTCTCCGCCGACTGGGCTGGCCAGCGCATCAGCCTGATCGATCTCAAAGACGTGGCGCGCCGGCTGCTGCCAAGACGCAACGGCAGCATGTCGGTGCGCACCTATGCCCGCAAATACCGCTATCCCAAATATGGCTTTGGCCAGATTTTCACCACCCTGGGGGAGCGGCTGGTGGCAGAGGGGGTAGAGCTCAAGACCGGCGCCACCATCACTCGCCTCGAGCAGGTTGATGGCCGCATCGAGCGGGTGTATTGGAAACAAGATGACGTGGAACAGAGCGAGCGCTTTGATCAGGTGATCTCCACCCTGCCGCTGCCGCTCACCTGCCAGCATCTGGGTTTGCCGTGCGATCTGCACTACCGGTCGCTTCGCTTCGTCAATATGCCCCTCAAACAGGAGAACCTGTCGGACAACACCTGGCAGTACCTCTCCGACCCCCATATTCTGGCCACCCGCCTGCAGGAGCCCCGCCGGCGCAGCCCCTTTATGGCGCCTCAGGGGCAAACATCCGTGATGCTGGAGATCCCCTGCAATCCGGGGGATGCCACCTGGCAGGCACCGCTCTCTGATCTGCGCGGCCGGGTCACCGCCGATCTCGCCAGCCTCGGCGTCGACACCCAGAAACTTGGCGATGAGACTTTTGAAGCCCGCAGCGAGTACGCCTATCCGCTGATGGATCTGGGCTATCAGGCCCGCCGCAACGAAGCCATCAAGGCGCTGATGCCGATAGGCAACCTCATCATGACCGGCCGTCAGGGGACATTCCGCTACATCTTCACCGACACCGCCATGGAGATGGGGATGATGGCCGCCGACATGGTGATCGACGGTGTGGACAGACGTCACGCCATCTTCAATCATCGCAACGAAAATACCGTCATTGAAACCCAGAGCGTGGCGTGAACACGATGATTGGTGTTCAACAGGCAGACAGACGCCGCAACACCTTCAATCATCGCAACGAAAACACCGTGATCGAAACCCAGAGCGTGGCCTGAGTGCCGCGCCATGGGCATAACCTCTTGGCATAAGTAAGGAGAACAGGATGACCATCCGCCCGGGTTTACTTGCCCTCACCCTGCTGCTGACCCTGAGCGGTCAGGCGCAGGCTTACTCCTACGCCGCCGCCGGCAAGGAGCCGCTGATCGATGCCCACGAGGCGCTGCTGGGCGCCGCCACTGATGGCAAGGATGCCAGCGCCACCTTGAGCGAGATTGCCGAGGAGCTGACCTATCTGGAACAGCACCACAAGGTGAAGCTGCAAGCACCGCTGGCCGCCGCCATCAAGGCCAAAGACGCTGCGGCTACCGCGGCACTGCTCAACCGGGCCTACAAGGCGGAGATCGAGCGCCGCCTCGAGGGGGCCAGCCAGAACCTTGGCGACTACCAGACCGCCAAGGTGCTGGTGGTCAAGAGCAAGCGCTTCCTCGATTTGATCCTTCCCTCCCTCAGTGAAGGGGATCGCAAGGCCGCCGAACAGGCGCTGGCCAAGGTGCTCGATGCCATCGGCAACCCGGGAGTGTTCGGCGTGGGTGCCAAACCTGCCGATGCCGCTGCCTTTAGCGATGCCGAAAAAGCGCTGATGACCGTGCTGGTGCCGCTTTGATGGCCACCAGCCCATCATTGCGCCAATTCGCTGTGACAAACGGTGGGTTTCTCTGCACTCTCCCCACCCTACGCACGGCCTGCCGATAGATGCACCCGGACGCCGGTTTGCCCCCTTCTCCCCTTGCGGGAGAAGGGCTGGGGATGAGGGGGAAGGCAGCGTATCGGCGTTGGGTTTCCACCAGCTCAATCACCATGGGGCTGCTTGCCCTGCTGCAACTGGCCTGGCTTGGCTGGCTGCTGACCTTCCCGGTAGCACTCGATTCCGACGATGCCCTCAACTTTGCCCACGGGGTGGTGCGCTTCAGCGTACTGGAGTTCTCCCCCCACTTTCCGGGCTACCCCGCCTTTATCTGGCTGGCACGGCTGATCAATCTGCTGGTGGACGATCCGGCCCGCGCGGTGCAGTGGGCAAGCCTCTTGGGTAGCAGTTTGCTGGCGCCGCTTGCCGCCTCCCTCGCGGTCAGATTGTGGCAACGGCCAAGCCTGCTGGCGCCGGTCTGGCTGCTGGTGCTGGCCCTGCCGCTCACCCCGACGCTCGCCCTCTCCGGCCTGTCCGACGGGCCTGCGCTCGCCGCCTGGCTGGCAGCGCTGCTGGCCTTGCTGCATCGCAAAGCGGCCCTGGCAGGTCTGCTGCTCGGCCTTATGCTGGCGCTGCGTCCCTCCTATTTTGTGCTGGCGTTGCTACCTCTGTGGCTCGGGCTGGCGCAGCAGGGCACGCGCGTCAGGTTTGTGCTCCCCATTGCGCTGGTAGGGCTAGCTTGCCTGCTGTTTGTCTGGCAGGCCGATGGCTGGGCCTATTTCAGCGAGGGGCGCCGCTTTACCGACGGTCACTTTACCCTCTGGGGCAACACGGCGGCGGCTCACGGCGATCGGCTGCTGAGCTGGACGAATACCTTCAACGATCAGTTCACCCTGCTCTGGCCTTTGGCTGTCGGGGGACTGCTGGCGCAGCCTCTTTGGCAAAGGGTAAAGGGCCATGCCGCCCTCTCCCCGGTCTGGTCCCTCTACTGGCTCGCTCTGCTGCTGTGGACCCTGGTTGGCCAGAATCCGGACAATCCCCGCCATCTTGCGCCCATCACCCTGCTCGGTATCGTGCTGCTGGCAGGCTGGCTGCCACGCCGAGGAGTTGGGCTGGTCGCGTTGGCCGGATTGCTGCTGCTCGCGGTGACCTTCACCCCACCTCTCCCATCCGCCATGGTGCAGGCGGCCAGAGTCGCCGAAAAAAACTGCCCGGCGCTGGTGACCCAGTGGGGAGTGAGGCTGCTTAGGGAAACCACAACCCTGCCCGTCACCGACGGCTGGTACCGGGGGGATGCCGCCCTTGCGCTCACCCAGGGGGCCTGCCGCCTCAGCCGCCGCCCCCCGGGGGCAGAGGCGCTACCAGGCCCTTATGACACCCTCTGGTTTTCCCCCCGCTTTCACGCCGAACCCGGCCTCTGGCTCGCCCTGCCCCGCTGAACCGGGCGCTTGCGAGGGCATCGCACGACTCGTCTACACTCACAGCCGGGTCTGTCAGGAACCAGTGCAATGGAAAGAAACACGAGCGGAACCGGGGAGGGGATCCGGGTCGCGCTGGCCCTGTTGCTGGCCTGCGCCCTGCTGATGCTGCCGCTCTGGTGGCAGGGGGGCAGCCAGGGACACGATCTGTTTCATCACCTGCTCTCCGGCCACTACTTTGCCCGCCAGCTCTGGCAGGGGGAACTCTATCCCCGCTGGCTGATGGCCATGAACGGCGGCTTCGGTAGCCCCACCTTCTTCTTCTATCCCCCGCTCCCCTACTACGTCAGCGCCCTCTTTGCCGGGCCCGGTGCCCACCCCCAGCAAGCCATCTACCCTTTGCTTGGCAGCGCCACCCTGGCCCTGCTGCTCTCCGGGGTGTTTGCCTATCTGTGGCTGCGTGCCACCACGCCCCCTGGCCGGGCCCTGGCCGCCAGCCTGCTCTATCTGGCGCTGCCCTATCATGTCGCCATGGATCTCTATGTCCGCTTCGCCCTGGCGGAGTTCTGGGCCTTCGCCTGGGCTCCCCTTATCCTGCTGGGGCAGGATCTCGCCCACCGCGGACGACCTCAGGGGTTGCCCCTGCTGATCCTGGGGCTGGCGCTGCTGGCCTTCTCCCACCTCCCCAGCCTCTTGCTCATGATGGGGCTGGTCACCTTGCGCGCCTTCTGGTTCGCCAGACGCACCCGCACTCTGACGCCCTGCTGGCAAGCCCTCGGCGCCCAGGGGGTGGGGCTTTGCATGGCAGCCGCCCTGCTGCTGCCCGCCCTAGTGGATCAGGGGGCCATCTCCATGGAGCTGATGCGCGGCGGCATGTTCGACTACAGGCGCAACTTTCTCGACCGCCTGCCCAGCGCCTGGGAGGACTGGCGTTTTCGCGGTCACCTGGCGTGGCAGAGCATGCTGACCCTGGCCCTGCTACTCATCGCCTGGGCCGCCGCCCGGGAGCCGCGTCACCCCGAGCTGCTGTGCTGGGGGGCGATCGGCGTCGTCGCCTTCCTGATGATGCTGCCCCCGAGCCAGCCTCTCTGGAGCCTGCTTCCCCCCTTGCAGCGGGTGCAGTTTCCCTGGCGGCTCAACCTGGTGCTCGCCCTTGCCACGGTCGCCGTGGTGGCGCTCGGCACCCAGCCCCATCGTCTCTGGCAGGGGCTCTGGTGGGGAGTATTTCTGCTGACCCTCCTCTCCACCCTGGCCTATGTGCGTCATGCCCCCCTGACCCAGGCCCCCGAACGGGAGGCCATGGCATTCGAGTTCGACAGCAAGCGCAGTGCCCGGGAATACAGGCCAAGGCAGGTGCCGGGGGGCATGTTCGCCCCGACCCTGCTCGCCTGGAAGGAGGAGTTCCAGCCGCCCGTCAGCGCCGAACCGCCAGGCGCGAGCTGGAGCCTGACCCGCTGGCAACCCCGCGCCCTGGCGCTGGAGATCAAGGCCCGGGTGCCGACCCGGCTGGTCCTGCACCAATACCATTACCCCGGCTGGGAGGCCCGCCTCGACGGGCACCTGGCGCTGACGGTGAGCGCCAATCGCCAGGGGTTGATGCAACTCTGGGTTCCGGCGGGCCACCACAGCCTCACCCTGACCCTGGCGGCACGCTGGCCGGAGCGCACCGGCAATGCCCTCTCCCTGCTCGGATGGCTTGCCTGGCTCTGGCTGCTCTGGCGCCACACCCGACAAAAGGGCATCGGGCAGGATGCACCTGATCGCGCCCGCCAAAACTGATAGACTCAACACCTGCCTCTTAACCCGGCCCAGCCCACGACTCGGATACCCTATGCCCCAAGCCAGCTCCCTCTCCCCCCGTTTCCTCTTCATCCTGCTCGGTGCCCTGGCGGGCCTGACTCCGCTCGCGGTGGACATGTATCTGCCCGCCATTCCCGCCATCGCCCGGGATCTGGCTACCAGCATCGACGGCGCCCAGCTCACCATCAGCGCCTTCCTGGGGGGCTTTGCCATCGGCCAGCTCTTTTACGGGCCGCTCGCCGACAGCTTCGGCAGAAAGCCGGTGATCCTGGCGGGCCTGACGATGTTTGCCGTGGCCTCCGTGGGCTGCGCCATGGCGGACTCCCTGCCTGAGCTCCTCGCCTGGCGCATGTTGCAGGCCGCAGGGGGCGCCGCGGGTTCCGTGGTGGTCAACGCCCTGCTGCGCGACCTGTTCGAAAAGGATGCGTTTTCCCGCGCCATGTCCTTCGTCATCCTGGTGATGACCCTCGCCCCCCTGGTGGCCCCCGTGGTAGGGGGGTATATCAGCGCTCACAGCGACTGGCGGGTCATCTTCTGGCTGCTGGTGGCCATCAGCCTGCTCATCTGCCTGGTGATGCAGTGGAAGATTGAGGAAACCCTCAAACCCGAGCACAAGCAGCCCCTGCGACTCGGGCAGGTGCTTCGCAACTACTGGGGGGTGCTCTCCCACCGTGGTGCCATGGGCTATGTGCTGTGCGGCGCCCTGTCGAGCTCCGGCATGTTTGCCTTCCTGAGCGCCTCCCCCTATGTCTACATCGAGTATTTCAAGGTGCCGACCGAGCACTACGGCTGGCTCTTTGGCCTCAATATCCTGCTGATGATGGTGGTCACCTTCGCCAACAGCCGGCTGGTGAAAGGGGTGGGTGCCGAGCGCATGCTGCGATACGGCCTGACCGTGCTGCCGCTCGCCGGGGCCCTGCTCATCTACAACGCCTGGAGCCAGACTGGCGGCCTGTGGGGCATCGTCATCCCGGTCGTGCTCTTCGTCGGCCACATCAGCCTGGTGGGGGCCAACGCCATGACCGGCCTGATGGGCCACTTCCCCCAGTCCGCAGGCACCGCCTCGGCGCTGGCGGGCACCCTGCGCTTTGGCCTTGGGGCCCTGGTGGGGGTCCTGGTCAACCTCAATCCCCCCGAATCGCCGCTCCCCATGGCCATCGCCATCGCCGGTTGCGGCCTGGGGTCGGCCCTCAGTTACTGGCTGCTGAGCGGCAAGCGCGTCCCCTGATGCCTTGCAATGAAAAAGCCCTGTCCATGGACAGCAATGCTGTTCACTTAAGCGGAGCCGCATTGCGATTTACCGGAAAACGGGTCTTTGATATCTTCACCGCCCTGGGT
>NZ_JAPDBQ010000167.1:0-8732 GCF_027705325.1 Aeromonas sp. QDB18 | reverse complement strand
AATCGGCTCAAACATGAAGAAATGAAATGACTGAGTCAGCCGAGAAGAATTTCCCCGCTTATTCGCACCTTCCCTAAAATGAAAGAAGCCAATGCGGTCTTGTTGATGGATAAATTTATCTACTACCTGAAGCAACACCGCTTATATACCCGCACACTTGGAATTATTTGAGTCTCTAAAAATGAGGGGATCTCTGAGCTCGCGATGTGGTCAAGCGGGCACTGCACTACAATGCTGCCGCCCTGATATTGGTGCATAACCACCCGTCGGGATACCCGGAACCCAGCCGGGCAGATATCGAGATCACCCTGCGCCTACAGAATGCCCTGGCACTGGTGGATATCCGGATTTTGGATCATCTGGTCGTCGGTACTGAGGGTGTGGTGTCGCTGGCAGAACGAGGGAATTTGTAACTACCACGCCGGTCAGGGAGCACATGGAGGAAGGCATGGTCAGCAGTGAGCTCTACTACGACTTACCATCATTAGGAGTACACAGAAAATGGGAACCATAGGGAGTTGGGGATTACACACCCAAGTTCAACCACGTTTTGGTGCACGTGCAATTGTCGAACGAAACAGGGTCTCCCTATTTTTGGATCGCTGCGGCGTCTATGGCGATGGCCCACTCCATTACTACAGACCCATGGCACTTGTCATTTCTCTTTCGCTGACGGCTTCGGGGGTGACCACTGCATCTTTCAGCATCAGCTTGCCGCGCAACAGGCGATCCAGATGGACATCGAACGCATCAAATCGCGGGTGAGTCAGGGTCGGCAAGTGGATAAACACTGGTTTTTGCTGGCCGATGCGGTAGACCCGGTCTGAGGCCTGGGCCTCTTTGGCTGGGTTCCAGTGACGCTCCAAGTGGATCACATGGTTGGCACTGACCACGGTCAGACCGACCCCTGCAGCCACAGGGGACATGATTATCACATTGAAACCGGCTTGAGCCTCGAACTGGCTGATCAGCTTCTTGCGCGTCAGATCCTCGACTTTACTGGCCACCGCCTTGGTGTCGCCATTGATGATGGCGATATCCAGGCCGTAGATCTGATCCAGCCAGAGCTTGAGTACTCGCTGCAACCGCTTGGTCATCATAAACAGAATGACTTTTTCGTTCTGGCTACGGATCTGCTCCAGTAGCTGCAGAACAATGGTGAGCTTGCCGGATTCCTGCATGTACTGACGGGCCTGCTTGGCATCCTGACTGTAGAGCGCAGCTTCGTCATCCAGCCTTGGATGCAATGAGATGCTTCTGAGCCGGGAGAGTGCAGCCAGGGCCGCTCCTTGCATGTTTTCGTCACTAGCCCGGCGACTGCGATACTCATCGAGTACGGCATCATAGGCCTGCAACTGTAAGCCGCTCATGACGCGGCTCAATTCGGGGTGATAGCGTTGCAGCTGGCTATCTGCTTGCTGTACGCCACTACATATGGTCTTGCTGGGTAGTCCCTTGAGCTGCTCCTCTTTGACTCGGCGTAACATGAAGGTACCTACGGTGCGGCGTAATTGCTCGCCGATTTGGATACGGATCAGGTCGCGTTCTTGCTCTTCGGCATTCAGAATGGGTTTTATCCAGCTGTCCCGGTAGTGTTGCCAGCTACCGAGCAGCCCGGGTTGGGCGGTATCCAGCAAACACCAAAAATCTCCCAGGCTGTTCTCCACTGGGGTTCCGGTTGCCAGCAGCTTGAAGTCAGCCTTGAGGCCTTTGGCTGCACGGGTCTGTAAGGCATTGGGGTTCTTGATGTTTTGCGCTTCATCGAAGATCACCATACCCCAGTCGATGCGGCAGAGTGAAAACTGGTAGTCCCGCAAGGTTTGATAAGTGGTGAGTACTAGCCGTCTGTCCATGTCCAGCCGATGTATCCCGGCCTCTGGGCCTATGGCCAGGGCATAGCGGATGCTTTGTTCATCTAGCATGCCGCTTTCATCTGCCAGCGAGGCCAACTGTACCGACTCTCTTTCTGCACCTCGGATCCGAAACCTCCCTAGATCACGACCTGCTTGCAACACCACCTGGTCGCGAAACGGCACGCTGTTATAGGTCTTGGCGACCTCATCTTCCCAGTTCTCCAGCAGACTCAGTGGCGCCACCACCAGAATGGGCTTTTCTGCCTGGCCCAGGCTGCGTTGACGATGCAGGTATTCACCGATGGTCACCAAGGTCATATAGGTTTTGCCCAACCCCATGTCATCGGCCAGCAGGCCGCCTTGCAGTCGGTAGAGATCCTCGGGATCTTCATGCAAGGCCACATTCAGCAGTTTTAGCATCCATTCGATGCCTTCTTGCTGGTGAGAGAAGGGCGTGCGCGCATAGCGTGACCAGTCAGGTGAGGCTGGCAGGGTGGCGAAATTGGTCTTGTTCAACAAGGTGGTATGGATGGCATCCGCCTCCTTGAGAATGACGGCAACGCGCTCTTTGACTTTTTCTTCGTCTACTGGTGTCTCAAGTGTGACTGATTCATCTGCTGGTTCATCGTCGAGGCCAGAATGGCCGGCAAGACGTTGCTTGATGGCGGTAACTTGTTTTTCCACTACATCGACGTTGGTGATGTCGATCGTCTGTTCACCAAAAGTCAGAGTGCTGGCGCCTTGGGCTCGTGCCGCTTGCAATAGATCTTCAAAACGTTGCAATTCCTCAGGCGACTGAATAAGTCCGCTGAGTACCTCCGGGGGTGATGGACGGGAGTCAAGAGCAAACCAATTGTTTTGGTTGGTATCCAGCCCGCCAAAGTCCATGTACTGTAGTCGGCCTACACCTGCGACCCTAATGGAGAAACCAACCTCGAGATTAACCAAGGCGGCATCCAAAAAAGCGGTAGGGGTGGCAATAAACTCATTGACCTTGTCGGCAGGAATGCGTGTATTGGCCAGTACGTTGCGGATCCCGGCCAACCGGGGTTCGTCCAGCAGTACTACGCGATTATCTATTCGCAACACGCCGCCATTAGCGCTCATATCTATCTGCGCCCATCGCTTCTGCAATTGATCTGGCGTGGATCCCTCTCCCAGACAGGGGCAAAGCTGCAGGCTACCATCCGGCATGCGGGTGGCTATGATACCTATGTTGTCCGGCACCACTACGTCAAGGCGCTCAAAATGACTAAGGTCGATGCGCATACCACTTCGTGCCGCCGTTTGCAGCTCGGCCATCAGTCGCAGGTTAGCGGTTTCGCCTCGCAGCTCGGCTGTCAGGGTCTCGTGTTGCTCCCAAGCCATCAGTCCCATTAATTCTGCTGGCGTCAGCCAATAGCATTCTTGGCTACCCAAGTACAGAAAGGGCCCTTTGCGGGTAAAGGGGGTTTCCCCTTCAGTCATACTGGCGGTAATGGCTACCCGAAAGCCGCTGTTACCGGTTCGGCCGTGAATCGTGGAGACAAATTGCCCGGGGAAGCGGGGCGGCAGGTCCAGGATCTCGGCTTGTTCGCCATCCATACCAGTGATGTCTTCTGCCTCAATATGAAAACCATTAGCAGTGGTCTCGGCCACACCCTGCTCGGCCAACATGTTGAGGCAGATGAGTTGCACCTTTTGCCGGGTGTTCCCCTGTCCTACTTGCAGTGATTTGAGCTCACTTGCTGGCAGGAAAAAATTCAACCCGCTGGAGTCAGGTTGGCTGTGAAAACCTAACTGGTTGTTGATGGCGTTGTCCGTGTCGCCAATAAAGGATCGCAAGAATTCGACTAAGCGCATTTAGTGGCCTTTATGATGCTCTTCATAAGCGGTTAATTCCGCGGCTGCTACGGATGTGAGGTGCCAGCCATATTGGCTGTTTTGCCAGCAGAGCGTACCAAGGGGCCCATAAAGCTGTTGATTGATCTCTTGAACTGTCATGCCCAAGACGTTGGCGCCATGACGAGCTCTGTCACCGGCATTGCTGGCAAAATATTGCAGTACCTTAAGCTCTAGCGGTTTGAGCTGGCTAACCCGGGGGCAGAGTTCGGAGAGCGAAGGCTCCGCAACAGTGTTAGCGCTGGTTATTTCATCCGAATGGGGTGTTGCTGGAGTGGGTTTGTTCTTGTATTTGAACCTGCCATTCAGCTTTGAAAGCTGCTCAGCTGATAACTTGTTCACTGCACGTGACGCATTCGCTGGGAGCTGCTGGGGTTCTTCATAAAGCTTGGGCTGATGGGATGCCTCCCTGGCTTGATCTACAGGTGATGGACTGAGACTAGTTAGAGCTGACTGGTGAGTTATCGTGTCGACAAATGACTTGGCTGTCGGCTGGCTGGGAGTTGGCACCGGTGTCCGTTTGGGATTGACTGCAGGGATGCCAAAGCGGCGAAGCTGGTATTGGTAGTCCTGGCGGCTCAGTAGTTGCTCCATATCCAGACCGATGCCGTTGTCTGCCAAGAAGGTGAAGACCTTGTGCTGCCAAGTGTGTGGTGTGTGGACGATGCTGGCGAGAGGAAGATTGCCATATCGTTTTTGGTAGCCAGCAGGAATGGTGGATGTCAGTGCGGCGTGGCTGAATATCCGTTTCTCATAAGTGGTCAGTATGTCACTTGGGGGCGCCAAATAGACCCAAATTTTGAAACTGTGGGAACCTTCAATCAGGTAGAAATCGCCACAGTCCAGATAGATCACCGCTTTATCGCTCATAGCCCCATCCATGGGAGCGAAGCTGGTTTTTACTTCCTTACCCAAAATCCCTTTAACGATTTGCTGGGCCCGGTTACCGAGTAGCAGACGGGTATTACGGATCAGTTTGAGTTTGAACAAGCCCTCCAGAAACAGCTTTCTGGCGGGAAACATCCGCTGTAATTCGTCGTTATGACTCTGGATCCCATATTGCTCAACGGCCTGCAAAAAGAGGCGAAGATCCTCTTTGGATAGCCAGCCTCTGACCTTTTGAATCCGTGCCTCGCCCAGTGGTTGCCACCATTGACGGTAATTTGTGGCGGCGCTGGATATGCGGGGATCGCCTGCCAGGTTGAGGATGAAGGTTTGCCAGACATCGCTGGGCTCCTGGCCTGTACGGTCGATCAGGATCTCCAGCGCGGCATGGCCGATACAGCGGTCCCCCTCAAAGGGAGCCTTGCTGACCGAGGGTTTAAGTAGCTCATCCATCACAGGTGACCATTCGTCCAGTGACAAAGTGCGCAAGGTCTCGAGATAGAAGTGAGCACGACAGATATCGCCGTAACGGCCATCATCCAGGCCTTGCAGGCCCAGTTCGCTAAATGTCACACCAAGCTCGCGTCCTGCTTGTAGCGTCTGCTCTGCAAGTTGACGAGGGCCGTCCAATCCAAGAAGTTTGTGTCCTTCTTGTTTTAGGCTGATGAGCGGGTTCGGCCGCAGGGTGGCAATACGAGGTTCTGGCAGTTGCTCCAGTTGTGACAGCAGTGCCAGCTCCAGCATGGCACGAAATCCATCATGTTGGTCTAACAGGTCGAATTGACGAAAGTAGAGCTGCACCAACTGCTGGAGTGTGATGCGGGTCAGCCTGGGTTGTTGGGCATGCAACAGCGCGGAGAGGAGTTGGGGGCTGAGCAGTCGCTCGGCATACCGGTCGCCACTAAGCCAAAACCAGCTAAGGGCTCGTGCAGTGAGTCGGCGCTTCAGTAGTCCAGGTAATGCCTCAAACCGGCCTGAGATGGCCATGTTGCGCAGTGAGGTGAGCATCTGGCTGAAGGCGTCGTTGTGCCCTGCAGCCCCCTCCATCTTGGAAGCCTTCGTCTGGAGTTCGGCCCAGGCGTTTACCGTGGGTAGGCCCCAAGAGGTTGCCATGGATTTGGCCTCGGGCAACTTCATTGCTGAAGTTCCTCCTGCAGCCGTTCCTTCACTTGTTCGTACTGTGCGCTGTCTGGTCTGCGGATGGTAAAACGAATGTCGATGCGACGATTACGCTTAAAATCTGTCTCCGTCACTTGATTAGACACCGCTGGCCGTGTTTCTCCATAGCCACTGACCGAAAAGAGGGGATGGCCATCTCTATTTTTCAGCCGGGATAGTTGTTCATCACCGATGAGTGATTTTTCCCAAAACTGCCAGAGGGAAATGGCGCGGAAGGTTGACAGCCCCCAGTTACCCTTGCCCATAAAGCCCTGCAGGGGACGGTTGTCGGTATGTCCTTCGATGAAGATGGTATCTAGGAACTCCACTCGATTGTCACGAGAGATTACCATGTTAAGCACTTCGCCTATTTCCCTGGCCCGAGATTGATAGGTCGGATTTATATCAAAGGCGCCAGTTTCAAAGCCGAGCAGTTCGTTGGGAATGCTCAAGACGGTGTGATTCTGGCTGACCTCTACCTTGATGCCGCGCTTGCGCAGGGTCTCTACTGCTTCGTCAAGAATTGTGCGGCGTACTTGCTCGGCTTGTTTTAGCGCGACAATCTCTTCTTCAAACTTGGCTTGTTTATGCTCCAGTTCTTTTTGGATCTCCATCAGCTGCAGGATCAGGATCACCGAGGCCATAATAAAGATGACGAGCAGGGCGGACATGATGTCGGAAAAGGACATCCAGTAGGGGTTTTCTTCGTCAACGTTGGTGGTTTGAGCTTTACGAAATTGCATCAGCGTTGCTCCAGCTCATCCAGCACACTGCTCATGGCTTCGGCCGTGTGATACATCTTGGTGGCATATTCCAGAGAAACCTTGTTCCACTGATCCATACGCTCATGAACCTGGGTGCTGACTTCGCTGGCGTATTTTTGCAGCCACTGTTCAGCCTGTTTTTCGATGGCTTCAACTTGGGAACGCAACGTCTCGCCTAAGGCATTGAATTCGGTTCTCACCCCTGTCAGGAATTGTTGCTGCGTTTGCTTCATCTCAACAAAGCCATGGCGAGCCTCACTGGCAGCCTGTTCGAACCGCTCCGCTCCCTGCAGCAGGCCATCTTGCAATCTGGCCAGCATTTCGGCTTGTTGCTTGAGTTGATCAGTAAGTGCAGCATTTTGGCTACCGGCTTGCTCGATTTGTTGTGTCACTTGTTCCAAGCGCTGCCCCAGTAGATCGGCGGCAGAACGGACATTGGTGGAGAGCAGGCCTAGCTGATTGGCACTGCTGTCCATATGCTTGCTGCTCTGGGCTGCGGAATCGGTCACTTGCTGCAAGCGAGTCAGCAATTGCTGGTGCTGTTCCGCCATTTGGCGGCTTTGTTGTTGACCGGCTTGCACTGAGTCGGCTAAGGCGGTCAACAACGCTTGCTGCTGTTGTGTTACGTCAGTCAGCTGCTGTTGGAATTTATCCTGACGAATCTGTTCGCGAACATCCGCCTGAGCACCTTGTTGACTTACGTTATCCAGCAGTTTGCCAACGGCATCCTGCAATGTGTTCTGTTGTTGCTGTACGGCCGAGGTCATAGCCTCGATTTGCTGTTGGCTCGCGGTGCCCAGACTGCCCAGCATTTTTTGTTGCTGCTCCAGTAACGTGGTTTGCTGTTGCTCATGTTGCTGGGCCAAGTCACCCATCATCTTACCAAATCGACTCTCCAACTGGCCTTGTCGTTCGTCTGCCGAATTGGCCAGTTGTTGCAACTGCTCCTGGAAACGTTTGGACTGCTCATCCTGAGCATCCAGGCTGCTAGTCTGTTGAGAGCTTAATTTACTAAACAGCTGTTCAAGACGTTCGCCCATGCTGCTGACGGCGATATTGACATCCGCGGCCACTTTTTCGAGCTGTTCACCCTGTACTCTGCCTGCCGAGCTCATACCCTCCATAAAGCTGCTTACCAGGTTTTCCATCACCTGGCTTGATTGTTGATTAGTGGAATGAACTAGGGTTTGGATGGCCGGCCCCATGATATTATTAAGTGTGTCAGTGAGGGCATTTTGCATAGCTTCGCTCATGCCATTGATGCTTTCTTGCAGTCGGTCTCCGATCCGCTCGTGCAGCTCCTGCAGTGCTTCTTTACTTTCTTTGCTGTACTCGGCGATATGCACCAGAGATTGTTCCGCAGGGAGTCTTGGATAGAGGAAATCAATCCTGTTTTGCAGGTCTTGGATATCGTTCAGCGCTTTGCGTTCAAACAGCTTTTCACACAGATTGAGCAGGAGACTGAAAGTAACCCCCCAGACCGAGGTCATAAATGCAACTGCTGCGCCAGAGATGAGCTTATTGATACCACTCTTGAGGGTCTCGATTTCTGCCGTATTGCCCACTAACCCCTCTAGACCAATGGTTAATCCAACAAAGGTTCCGAGCACCCCGATCGCCACTAAAAAGCTGGGGGTCGCTGCTAGTAAACGGCTGGCGGTTAGGCCCGTTGCCAAGGTTTTTGCATTGAAAAAATGCTCCGCGTCAATGCTGTTGAAAAGTTGTTTCTTGTCAGAAGATAAGACAAGGCTTTCATCAAATTCCTGCCAGAGATGACCAATATTGTTGGCATTCAGCTTTTGAGCCCTCTGAAGTATTTCACGGCGAGAGTAAGCCAATGTTTCTCTACTTTGCCCATCCAACAAAGATCTCAATGCTTTGTTTCTTTCAATGAAATTGAGGTAGTGCTTAATCAAAAAAAACAGGGATAGTAAAAAGATGAAGCATGTGAATGACCAGAACCACGCACTGATCCCATTGGTAGTGCCATTCAGCATCTGGCTAAAGTCAGGCCATAGGTGTTTAAGTAAATCCCACATATCTAATCCCAAATGTTCAACTGATTCTTGAAAAAAACCGGCAGTCTTTAACCTAGTGTTTTGACCAGGTCGAGATCATGTACAGGATCTTTAGCTACAACCAATTGAAATAGATAGAAAAAAGGCTTCGTTTGTGATCTGATTTAATCGCA
>NZ_JAPDBQ010000166.1:0-8791 GCF_027705325.1 Aeromonas sp. QDB18 | reverse complement strand
CCAGCAGATCATTTTGGAGGTATTGGGTGAGCGCTATCGGCAAATTTATTCCTAAATCAGGTGCGGAATGTCGGATCTGCCCAAGACCTATCTGGATGGCGCGGTTTGCGTCGGGTACAACGGCGCCCCCGTAGTGGCGTTAACCCTGCGCTACGACAGATTGGATAACTTCTGGTTCACCCTGCTCCATGAGTTGGCGCATATCGCGTTGCATATGGACGGCAATCAGACCTGGTATCTGGATGATCTGGATGCAGAGGGTAATGATGAGATTGAACAGCAGGCTGATGCGCTGGCCCAAGAGAGCCTGATCCCGGCGAGCAACTGGCCTGCGATGGCATTGACGACTCCGGCCGCCGTTACCGCACTGGCGCAAACGCTGTCGATTTCACCCTGCATCATCGCCGGACGGATACGCCATGAAACTGGCGACCACACCCTGTTTAGTCGCCAATTTAGGGATAAAGTGAAAACGGTATTAGGAATGGCTTAATGGGGAGGTCTATGACCTCCCTTAATTTTATAATTGGCCGGAGAAGGCTTTTTGGGAAAGTGAGCTAAATAGTTTCATATAATCACATTCACTATACATTGGCATTTCCTTTACCTTCTTCATTATCCCAAGATACTTGTCTTGCATTTCCAATGGAGGAATGAATGGTAAAAATTCACTCAATACAGTTTTGTTAATCGTAGCAATGCCTGTGGTCTGCTTACCTACTTTTAAAAAATACTTTTTTCCCCGTGGAGATGATATTACGGAACTAAGGAAACTTGGCCTTACATAATCTCTGTCCATTACTCTGACAGAAAAAATATGATTTTGATGGATGCAGTTTTCTATCTCTCCATTCCAGACATGGCCTCTTCCCAGCTTATCTGGATCGCCTCCTTCGGTGAGCAAAATATCGCCTATTTGCAGCATGCTTTTTTTAGCATCTTTTTGTGAGACAGTAATTTCTTGTATTGATGACAAATCAAGATAACCATCTTGAACATTCGCTACTCGCATGTAAGGCAGTGTTATCGCATCATCGTCTTTGACTATTTTCCCTTTAGTTACTCCAGATCGAATGTCTGCAATATCTTTCAATATCACTTCATCCCACCCCTTTGGGTTGGTAACAGGATCGCCAAACATATCGAGGAAGACGCTGCGCAGAAAGTCATCGGCTAGGGTGATGGCTTGCTGGCGCTTCTGGCGGATGGCGTCGGCCTTATCCAGAATCGCGGCAATACGTTTTTGCTCATCGAGCGGGGGGAGAGGAATTTCAAAATTCTTTAAAAAAGTCGCGGAAATGTTAGGCTGAGCACCTCCGGCGCCAGCGTTGATAAATTTTGGCTGACTATATTTTAATAAGTAATATAAAAATAATGTGTCGACTTTCTCATTTGGTGTGAATGCAGCACATGCTTGGTTAGTGCACGCTTCAATTTTAAGAATTGAGCATGCGCCAATAGTTGCTCCATACATCGCAACCAGGATGGTGTTTTTAGGGTAAATTCGAGTTGATGAGCTTTGTAATCCGGCTTCAGTAATGAACTCTGATGCATGGGTTATAAATTTATTGTGCAAATCACCTGTTTTAATCCAAGCGATACTCCCGTTCTCATAATATTCACGCTTAGATCTTGACGGTGTACCACCAGATGTAATTTTAAATATTTCTCCCAATTTCACCATCGGCCACGTCATAGCATTTTCTCCAGCTCATTAAGATCCGCCAGAATGTCTGCTTCCAATGCCTTTAATTTTCCCAAAATCACCTTGGGATCTTCATAGCTCTCCTCCTGATAGACCACCTTTTTATAGCGGTTGATGGAGAGATCGTATTTCTGGGCGGCTATCTCGGCCTTGGGCACGATAAAGGCTTGCTGGGTGCGGTCTTGGTAATCCCGCTCAACGCCTCCCTCGTCTTTGAGGTGCTCGTTGTTGGGGAACTGCTCGGCGAGCTGGCGGCTGAGCTGGTGGCCGATAAAGTTGCCGACCGGCATATGAGCCTGTTTGCGGTAGTGCTGCCAGCTTGAGACCAGATGGGGCAGATCGTTGGCGGCTATCGGGTTGCGCTTGTCATCCAAGCTGTAGCCGTCGTTTTGCAGATCGTAGAACCAGACATTGCTGGTAGCGCCGCCCTTGGTAAAGATCAGAATAGCGGTGGCGACCCCGGCATAGGGCTTGAAGACGCCGGAGGGGAGGTTGATCACCGCCTCCAACTGGTTGTGCTCCACCAGCAGCTCGCGTAGTTGCACATGGGCCTTGGATGAGCCGAACAGTACCCCCTGCGGCACGACGGTGGCACTGCGCCCGCCGATCTTGAGCATTTGCAGGATACGGACGATAAACAGCAGCTCGGTCTTCTTGGTCTTGACCCTGGCAGTCAGTTTGGGGTCGATGTCCTCCTCGTCCAGTGTGCCGGTAAACGGCGGGTTGGCGAGGATCAGGTGAAAGCCTTCGTTGCTGGCGTTCGGGAAGTGATCGCGAAAGCCCTGGCTCAGGGTGTCTTGATAGTGGATATCGGGCTGCTCGACCCCGTGCATGATGAGATTCATGGCAGCGATACGCAGCATGGTGGCGTCGAAGTCGTAGCCGTGGAACATGTCGGTATCGACGTGGTGGCGATAGTCGGCGAGCAGATCCCCGGCGAAGACTTTTTGCTCTTCCAGCTCGCCGCGTTCGTTGGCAACGACCTGGCTGTGGACGTTGTCGGCACTGGTGTAGCGCTCGGCGATGTATTCATAGCTGTTGGAGAGGAAGCCCGCCGTGCCGCAGGCCGGATCGCAGATGCGTTCATGGCGGGCGGGGTTGGGTTCCATCATTTCGATCATGGCGCGAATGAGGTGGCGCGGGGTACGGAACTGGCCGTTGATCCCGGCGGTGGTGAGCTTGGAGAGCAGGTATTCGTAGAGATCGCCCTTGGTATCGCCCTGATCAATGGGCAGGGATTTGATCATCTCCACCGCGCTGACCAGCAGTCTCGGGTTGATGATCTCCAGCCGGGCATTCTTCATGAAGTGGCTGAGGATGGAGCCCTCGTGGTTGAGGCTGCGGAAGTGATCGAACACGCCGTCGCGCACCGTCTCCAGCATCTCATCCGCCCCCAGATTGGCATAGCGGGAGAAGCGATAGTCCTGCTCGAACTCGGCAAAGCGGTGTTTGAAAGGAATGCCCGCCAGCATCTCCCGCTGCTCGTCCTTGCTCTCCTGCATGTCGAGCATACGGGAGTACATCAGGAAGGTGATCTGCTCGATCACGGTCAGCGGGTTGGTGATGCCGCCGACCCAGAACGCTTCCCACAGGTTGTCGATTTTCGTTTTCAGTGCGCCAGTGATCATTAATGTCTCGTTGTGTGCGGGCGCTCCTTCATAGGTAAGGAACGCACCGAAAAAGGGGCCCGCGCAGGGCGGGCCGTGAATGGCTGGATTGTACCGCGATTTTATCCAGGACGGGGCGGGTTATCCCTTGCCTACTTCAGGCGATTACAGGGCTGCCTTGCCGGTGTTAACGGTAAAACCGTCGACGATGGACTTGAGCGCCATCACCTGAGCCATATCGGGGAAGACCCCGCTCACCCCCTGACTGTTGACCGAGGTGAAGGGCTGCTCGAACAGTTGCTTCATCTCGATGGTGCCGAAGGTGCGGATATGGTTTTTCAGCAGATCGAGGAAGCGCATCTGAACGGCACTGAGACGATGCTCGGCGGCGAAAGCTGTGAAACGCTCGGCTACCGCCTCTCCATCCATCCCCACCAGGGTACGCAGGATCTTGTCGAGCCCAGCGCTGGCCTCGGGGTAGAAGTCGGTCAGCACCTTGATATCGACGTTGGGGTTTTGCACCAGCACCAGCTTGCGCAGTTCGTCCAGCTCGTGGTCGGCCACCGGCTGGCCACAACGGATCTTTTGCAGCACAGGATTGCTGTTAAACAGCGGCTCCAGCACACCCTGCACCTGCTTGCGGTAGAGCTTGAAATCCACCGATTTGATGTTGGTCTTGCGCTGACCGGTCTGATAGTCCGCCTCGTCTTCCTTGATGTTGGTGACCAGCGGCGAGTTCGGCGGGGTGGGCGTTTTCTCCATCAGATGCATGATGTCACGCAGGGTGATGCGAGCATGTTCCAGCTGATCGAAATCGGCCTGCTGCCACCAGAGCAGCTCGCGCAACTGATTGATCAGTTCGCCGTGTTGCTGCACATGAGCGAGGTGAGGCGGCAGCAGATCCACCTTTTCAGCCACCTTGTGGTAGCTCTGCATCAACTGCTCCGGGTTGTCATGGAGCGCTTGCTGGGCGGCGATAATGTCGAGATCGAAGCGAATGGCATCGCCCTGCCCGCGCACGTCGAGCCACTGCATCAGGGGCGCCATGTCGTGCAGCGCCTGCTGGGTAGCCGGTGAGAACTGGCGCAACAGCTTGGGATCGCTGAGACGGGCCTTCTCCTTCCAGTGCTCCTGTACCGAGATGGACCTGTCATCCAGCGCATCGAGCTGACTCCTTATCTGCATGGCGACCTTGTCGAGCACATCCTTGGCAAACTTTTTCTGGGCGCTGCGGCCAAGCTGCAACCAGGCCTCGAAGCGCTGCTGGGCCAGGGATTTGCTGGTGGTAGGTTCCACCTCTTCGGGCTCCTGCTCGAAATAGTCGAACACACCCCAGTGATCGAAGATGCGGAACTTCTCCTTGTGCTTACCCGGCCCGAACAGATCTTTGCACAGCCGGGTGCCGCGCCCGATCATCTGCCAGAACTTCACCTTGGATCGCAGCGGCTTGGCAAACACCAGATTGACCACTTCGGGCACGTCGATGCCTGTATCGAGCATATCCACCGAGATAGCGATGGTGAGGTCGTGGTTTTTGCCATCGCCCTTGAAGTCGTCGATTAGCTGCTCGGCACGGGGGTCATAGTTGTCGATCACCTGGCAGAACTTACCCGCAAACTGGGGGTATTGGTCATCGAACACCTCTTGCAGCAAGAGGGCATGCTGGTGGTTGCGGGCGAAGACAATGGTCTTGCCCGGCAACTGGCCATCCTTGTCCTTGATGCCGTTCTCCATCAGGTTGCGCATGATGGCGGCATTGGTCGGTTTGTTGTAGATGGCCTTGTCGATACTCTGGGCATCGAAATCGAGCTCGTTGGGGTCGATGCCGTCATCTTCCAGTTGAGCTACTTGCTCATCGGTCAGGTTGTCGCGTTTGATCCCCTCGCGCAGGAATTTGGTGGTGTGAGTCACCACCTCGTAAGGTACAAGGTGATCATCTTCGATGGCCTTCTCTAGCGAGTATTCGGCGGTGGGCATCTTGTAGTCACAACCGAATAGCTGGCAGGTGGAGCGGCTAACCATCTCGACTGGCGTCGCGGTCAGGCCCACTTGCAGGCAGTCAAAGTATTTGAACAGGTCCCCGTAGACGTTGTAGATGGAGCGGTGGGATTCATCGGCCACGATGAGATCGAAATAGCCCACATCGAACTGCTCCATGATATTGAGCATGCCTGGATAGGTGGCGATAAAGATGCGGGCGGTCTGCTGGGTCGCCTTGTCACTGGAGCCGACCACGCAGAGAGGGTCGCTGATAAATTCGTTGAAGGCGTTGCGGGCTTGCTTGCGCAGCTCCTTGCGGTCGCACAGAAAGAGTACCCGCTTCACCCAGCGGGCATCGAGCAGCAGCTTGGTCAGGGCGATAGAGACCCGGGTCTTGCCGGTGCCGGTGGCCTGCACGATCAGGGCGCTGCGCTTCTTATTGCTGAACGACTCCGCCACGCGGCGGATGGACTCCAACTGATAGAGGCGAGTGCCGCCCCCGGCGATGCTAGTATCGATATCGGTTTGCAGCAGATCCTTCTTGCTGGTGCGCTGCTGGATCAGGTGTTGCAGGCTCGCCTTGCTGTAGAAGCCGAACAGGCGGCGCGGCGGGTAGCCGTGGGCGGGATGATCATCCCAAATAAAGATGTCATAGCCGTTGGTGTAGAAGATGACCGGGCGCTGACCGTATTTCTCCTCCAGCCAGTCGGCATAGAGCTTGGCCTGTTGGCGCCCGGCTTCGGCATCCACCTGGGTGCTCTTGGCCTCGATCACCGCCAGCGGCTGGTGGTTGTCATCCCACAACACATAGTCAGCACGCCCCTTACCGGTCTTGGTGGGCTGCTTGAGGGTGGCCTCTTCCTGACTGACTTGCGCCGTGTCGGTGCCATCGTCTGAGATGTCCCAGTTGGCATCGAGCAGACGGGCATCGATCAGGCGGCGGCGTGTCTCAGCCTCGTTCATGTCGAGCAGGCTGACCGCATCTTGGTTCTTCTGGCGGGACTGTGCGAGGCGGGCCTTGAGCTCGTCGGTCTGCTCTTTGGCTTGCTGCAGGTCACGTAGAATAGCGATCTCACGCTCTTCGGCAGCCTTGAGGGCGGCACAGGCTTTTTCCAGCTCATGTGCCTTTTTCTTCAACGCATCCGTTGTAATTTCAACGGGTTGCTGCGCTGGCTGGGTGAAACTGCCACATTCCTGCTGATTGCCGTTGTCGTAGCGGATATAGAGCCAGGCGGCGATCAGCCACCCCTCTTTGAGCAGCCAGACCGAGTGCTTCTGCTCGCACTTCTCGCCGTGAGCGGCTTTGTTGCCGTATTGGCGCAGGATATCGAGTTTCCCGTGAATGGGCTTTGGCATCAGGTCGACAAATACATCGTCCTTGATGAGATCGAACAGGTTGGGTCGATAGCCTTGGGGCAAACGCTCTTCCCGATAAATCCAACGCACGATCAACTCGACCATGTTGCGCAGTTTTACCAGTGAAGTCTCTGGGTCGTCGTAGACATATCTCTCCGCCATCGCCCCCAGATCGGCTATCTCGGGCCATTTGCGGCGCAGCATTTCGAAGTTCAGTGACTTGTTGGGCATGGTCGTCAATCTTCCAGAAAGTAATCCGAATCCAGGGTCTTGATAGTCAGGGTCTCGCGGGTGGTGACGCCGACACCATATTCGATCATAAGGGCGGCGAGGCGCGGGCCATCGATCAGCACGATGCGTTTCTCGATCTGCCCCACATATTCCTGTGCCCCACTGCTAAAGCGGGAGGTCGTGATAAAGACCCCCTTGCGGGCCTTGTGCAAATCCAGTGCCCCAGAGAAAGCCTGGATTTCTGGGCGACCGACGGTGGTATCGGTGTAACGCTTGGCCTGCAAATAGATAGAATCGAGACCGAGCCGGTCCTCCTTGATGATGCCGTCGATACCGCCATCGCTGCTGTAGCGCGTGGTCTGGGCTGCATCCTGCTGACTGCCGCCATAGCCCATGGCGACCATCAGATCGACCACCAGCGTCTCAAAGAAGCGGGGAGATTGGCTCAGGATCTCGGCCAGCAAGTCATCGGCAAGAGAGCGGTTGATAGCGGCCAGCGCCTGATCTATTTGCTCTTGCGGGGTTTGAACCGGATTCGACTCTGTTATCGCCAAGCGAGGCTTCCCCTTGGTCGGGACAGGATCATCGACTTCTGCACTTTCGCTGGATGTAAAGGCCGCAAATTCCTCGAACTGGGACAGATATTGGTTGTCGATAGCCTGACCCGATGCCAGCGCCGCCATGCCCCGTTCGGTGATAAGGCAGATGCCCCGCTTGGGTTGTTCGATGAGGCCAGCTTTGACCAGATAGGTCTTAGCCCAGCCTACTCGGCTACGTACCTTCGTTTGACGGCCACTTGGCAGCCTTTCGGACAACTGCTCGGGGGTAAAGGCATAGTGCTGGCAAACCAGCTCGAACACTTCACGTAGAGGGCGGGAGACACCATCGGCCAGTACCTTGAGCACGACTGGCATCATGGCTTCATAGCTGGGCAGGGTTTCTTTCATGGGCTAGCCAGAGTCAGATAAAACTGATAGTTATCTTGCCACAGTGACCTACATGGGGCCATGGCATAACACCTGGATTGTGTGAGGGGTCATTTAAAGAGTGCTGGTGGATGGGGGCGCAGCTTAGGAAATAGGACGGGTCGAGGGCGCTGACAGGATTACGCTACTGGAACTACGAACCGGCCGACCCGCCACCGGAACCCCAATTGCAAGCATTGCCCTTGGTAAAGGGACCATAACAGTGGTGGCAGGGATAGACAACTACCAGGCATTGTACGGCGCAAGCACCAGCCTATTGCTACGTGATGCCAAGGAGACCAAGTGATGACCGACCACCCTGCTTTTATCCCTGTCCTTACCGTGATGGTGGACTACGGAGGAGCACCGTTTCTGTGGCTCAAAGAGTCACCAGATGAACCAGGCTATGTGAACGACTGCATGTGCGAGGGCGATGGATACTGCGAAGATGACCCCATATCGGAAGAGCTCTGGGGAATGTTTGCTCCTTGGGCACGTGAATTTAATGAAACCATGTATAGCAGTCATGCGCTTGACCCCGACCACTGGGATTGGGCTGCCTTTCACGCACGCGGCCTGCAACTGACCCGCCTGCTCAAAGCAGAGGTGGGTGATTCGTACCGAGTGCTTTATTGCAAACCTGTAGAAGATCCCGCGTTTAAGCAGGACGAGTACAGGGCGGTCTTGGCTGACGGAACCATAGTTCCCTTCCATCCTGATCTGGATGGGTCTGCCGGTTCCTAGTCTATTGAGCTGCGTCTTCAACCTGTAATGGAACGCAAGTGGTATCACAAACGGTATCAATCACACTTTACTGCAACCAATATAACTACTCATTTATATGATTTTTAATGATTTATTAATTTCAATGGCCTTGTTGCACAATTCCAAAGCAGGACAGCAGTCTCTCAGGCGCCGATTTCGCTCAGTTGACCTGTTGTCGTACA
>NZ_JAPDBQ010000165.1:0-8799 GCF_027705325.1 Aeromonas sp. QDB18 | reverse complement strand
ACTATCTGGACACTGTGCTCGCAGCTGGCCTGCAAAAACTCTCTGAAATTTAACAGGATGTTCACGCTCTCACCCTGCCCTGCTCACCCGGCTGCACAAGGTCAATCAGGCCAAGGGCCAGTTCCAGGTCAGCCTGCCCCAGTTCAAGAAGAACCTGGGGGACATGATGGTCACCATCGACGACAGCTTCATCAAGATGCTCTCCGAGACCCTGACCACCAAGCTCTCCGCCATCGAGCTCTCCACCATGGATGCCCTCAACCAGAGCATCCCCGCCCCCATCGAGGCGGCGCTCAAGCGCAACAAGATGCAGATCGAGGGCTTCAACAGCACCATCAAGGATCTCCAGGGGGAGCTCAAGGACTTCGACAACAACATGGGCCACTACGTCCATGGCTTCGTGCGCGACACCACGGGTAATGACGGCGTGCTCTCCCAATACCTGGCCCTGATGAAGCAACAGCAGGCCATGCGCGAGCAGAGCAAGCAGGCGAGCCAGCTCATCCTCAGCATCCAGAACAAGCTGGAGGGGATCACCGCCCAGAGCCAGCAGCTGATGAACGCCAGCATCCAGGCCTCCGATCGGGTGCAGACCCAGAGTACCCTGACCCAGGGGATCAGCATCGCCATCGCCATCTTCGTCGCCATCCTGGTGGCCTTCACCCTGGGCAAGGCCATCCGCCGCCCCCTGAAAGAGCTGCTGCGGGTGCTGACCGAGGTGACCCAGGGTGACATGACCCAGCGCGTCGGCTTCAAGAGCCAGAACGAATTCGGCCAGCTCGCCAGCCAGATCAACCTGCTGATCCACCAGATGGGGGATGTGCTCAAGCAGCTCTCCCAGGCGTCGACCCAGCTCAACAGCGCCGCCCACGACAACCGCCACACCACCGAATCGGTGCGGGCGGATCTGGAAAAACAGCGTCAGGAGACCGCCTCGGTCGCCGCCGCCATGACCCAGATGGAGGCCTCGGTGCGGGAGGTGGCCCAGGCCGCCAACCAGACCCTGGAGCGGGTGCAGGATGTGGAGAAGGCCTCCGAGATGGGGCGCAAGGTAATGGCAGGCAACATCACCACCACCCATCAGCTCGCGGGCAAGCTGCAGCAGACCGGCAAGGTGATTGGCGACGTGAGCGCCATGAGCGGCCAGATTGGCAACATCCTCGACGTCATCCGCGGCATCGCCGAGCAGACCAACCTGCTGGCCCTCAACGCCGCCATCGAGGCGGCCCGTGCCGGCGAGCAGGGACGCGGGTTTGCGGTGGTGGCCGACGAGGTGCGCAACCTGGCCGGTCGCACCGCCCAGTCCACCAGCGAAATCCAGACCATGATCGAGAACCTGCAGCAAGGCGTCGCCCGGGCGGTCAACGTGATGCAGGAGTGCTCCCGCGAGATGGACAGTTGCGTGGATCAGAGCTCCCAGGCCAACAACGCCATGGAAGAGGTGCAGGGCATCGTGGTGCTCATCAGCGACATGTCGAGCCAGATAGCCTCCGCCGCCGAGCAGCAGCAGGCCACCAGCGCCGACATCGCCACCAACCTCAACCGCATCTCCGACATCTCGGATCTCAATTATCAGGGCATAGAGCGGGTCGCCGAGACCAGCCAGCAGCTCGACTCCCTTGCCGAGCAGCAGGAGGGGCTGGTCCAGCGCTTCCGCCTCAGTGCCTGATGGCCACGACCCGATACGACAAGGCCCCGCATTGGCGGCAATGCTGTTCACTTAAGAGAATTTGAGTTCCAGTCCACGTAGTATCAGGGCTAAAAAATGAGGGAGGCATGATGCCTCCCTCTTTCTATTGCAAGCCACGCTGGATAAAGGCTGAAGGAACATCGACTGGAAACAGCCTTGCTCCCCCAACTCAAGTCGCATTTATGAATAATTAGTCAAAAATGTGCTTATCTGAACAGCATTGCCCGCATTGGCGGGGCCTTGCTTTTTACTGGCATGCGGCGCGGGATCAGGCGTAGGCGATGGCGCCCTTGCCGACCCCTTCATAGGCGACAATCTTGACGAACTTGTCCCCTACCTGCTTCTTCACCTCGCGGGCGATGTAGTGGGCCAGCAACTCGATGGTGGTATCGGTGTCGATCATCTCCACCTCCGCCGCCGGCATGGCGAGCTGGAACAGCCCCTGGGGCGCCACGTACTTGAAGCCGATGTAGTGAGTGTCCCCTTCTTTCAGTGACGCCTCGGCCCGCTCGCTCAGGGCGAGTTCGCCAAGGGCCACCCTGTCCTCTTCGGTGCCCAGGTAGATGTCGGCCCAGCGCTCGGCCCAGTTGAACTCCAGCTCCTCGTCACGCTCCCCGTCCACCAGGATCTCGACGGGAGAGCGGTGGCCGTGGGCGATGCGCTGGCAGTTGCCGTCGTGCTTCTTGAGGCCGTGGCTGTAGTGATAGAAAGCGCCCTCGATGCGCTCCGAGCGCAACGTCAGGGAGAGATCCTTGATGTTGCCGGGCAGACGCTTGGCCAGTACCCCCAGCAGATAGCGGGTCACCGACTCTTTATCCACCTGGGGGGCGGGAATGAAGGCAAAGCCCTGGGTCGGGCAACGCAGGTGAATGGCGCGACCCGGACGCAGCAGATCCACGGTGCTCTCGTCGTTGTCCAGCGCGTGGACATGGACCAGGGGACATTCCGTCGGCACCAGCAGCTTGTGATCCACCTCTTCATCGATGATCGACTTGATGAGCTTCTTCACCCGACCGAAGTCCAGCAACATGCTCATCTCGTTGAGTTCGCCACTCATCTCGATGTCCACCAGCCAGCTCTCGCCCACCATGCCGCGGCGCTCGCATAAATAGCTGGAATCGATCACAGTCAAATCTCTAACAAATAACTTCATTACTCAGGCCTTGCTACAGAGAAAGTGCAGTTTGCGATATTATGACCCCGGATTATCGGCAAAGGAACTGGAACCCCCCATGAACAAATTGCTTATCAAGAATGCCACCCTGGTCAACGAAGGCCGCATCTATGCCTCCGACGTCCTGATCGAGGGTGAGCGGATCGCCCGCGTCGCCCCGGACATCAGTGCCCCCGATGCCGTGGTGATCGATGCAACGGGCCGTCATCTCATCCCCGGGATGATCGATGATCAGGTCCACTTCCGGGAGCCCGGCCTGACCCACAAGGGAACCATCGCCAGTGAATCCCGGGCCGCCGTGGCCGGTGGCACCACCAGCTTCATGGAAATGCCCAACGTCAATCCCCAGACCACCACCATCGACGCCCTCGAAGCCAAATACCAGATCGCCGCCAACTCCGCCGCCGCCAACTACAGCTTCTACCTGGGTGCCACCAACGACAACCTGGAAGAGATCAAGAAGCTCGATCCCAAGCAGTCCTGCGGCATCAAGATCTTCATGGGGGCCTCCACCGGCAACATGCTGGTGGACAACCAGGAGACCCTGGCAGCCATCTTCCGCGAGAGCCCGGTGATGATCGTCACCCACTGCGAGGACACCCCGTCCATCAAGGTGCTGGAAGACGAAGCTCGCGCCAAGTGGGGCGAAGACGTGCCCATGCGCGAGCACGGCCGCATCCGCAGCGCGGACGCCTGCTACAAATCCTCCAGCATGGCGGTCTCCCTGGCCAAGCAGTACGGCGCCAAGCTGCACGTGCTGCACCTGACCACGGCGAAAGAGCTCTCACTCTTTACCGCCACCCCGGATCTGAAGGATCTCAAGGACAAGAACATCACCGCCGAAGTGTGCGTCCACCACCTCTTCTTCAACGAGGCGGACTACGACACCCTGGGCAGCCAGATCAAGTGCAACCCGGCGGTGAAGAGCGCTGCCGACCAGCACGCCCTGCTGGATGCGGTACGCAACGACGTGCTCGACATCATCGCCACCGACCACGCTCCCCACACCTGGGAAGAGAAGCAGAACAGCTACTTCAAGGCGCCGTCCGGCGTGCCCCTGGTACAGCACTCCCTGCAGGCGCTGCTGGAGCTCTACCACAACGGGGTCTTCAGCCTGGAAACCATCGTCAAGAAGACCTCCCACGCGGTGGCCGAGCGCTTCCAGGTGCAGGATCGCGGCTACATCCGGGAAGGTTACTTCGCCGACCTGGTGCTGCTGGATCTCGGCAAGCCCTACGTGGTCACCGACAGCAACCTGCTCTACCTGTGCGGCTGGTCCCCGTTCAACGGCTACCGCTTCCAGAGCACCATCGAGATGACCCTGGTGAACGGACAAATAGCCTGGCAGAACGGCCAAGTCACCGACAAGGTATTGGGCAAGCGACTCACCTTCAACCGCTGATCTGGATGATGACCGCTTCCAGCGCGCCCTGCTTGAGATGACCCTGGTCAACGGGCAAATAGCCTGGCAGAACGGCCAAGTCACCGACAAGGTATTGGGCAAGCGCTTGACCTTCAACCGCTGATCTCGGCTTGAGAGCATCACGCCAAACGGCCACCTCCGGGTGGCCGTTTTTCCTGCAAGACAGCGGTGAGGTGCCGACAAAATGCACCACTGGTCGCACTTTGATCCGAAGTTGCTCGCAAAGCAGGCAAACGATCTCGAACCTGAATTTCCCCTGTTGACAGGGTCGGGGCATCTCCATAAACTCCCTCCCCGTCAGCCGAGCTGACTCCGTCGGTGTGTAGCGCAGCCAGGTAGCGCATCTGCATGGGGTGTAGAGGGTCGGAGGTTCGAATCCTCTCACACCGACCAAATTCCCCGAGAAAGGCCTTGTCAGACGACAAGGCCTTTTCTTTTATGGTCTTCCGCCGCGATTGTCTCTCCAACCCCTTTATGCTGTAGTAAAACCCCCTTTGCCAAGCGGCCCGCATCATGTTGCCTTCCCTTCGTACTTTCTGCACCCTTGCCCTCAGCGCCCTGCTGGTCGGCCAGCTCGCGGGCTGCGCCACCGCCTATGACAGTGAAAAATCGTTCTGGAATGGCCAGACCGGTTTTTCACAGACCCAGCTTGGCCCGGCCCGCTGGCAACTGGAGTTTGTGGGAAACGATCTGGTGGACAGGGAAACGGCGCGCAAATACGTGCTCAAGCGGGCCGGTGAGGTGGCACTGGCAAAGGGATACCCCTGGATTCGGGTCGAGACGCTGACCCTGTCGCGGGATGCCGTCAGGGTCACCCCGACCCGCCCCCAATTCGGGTTCGACGAGTACGAGCCAGACACCTTCATGGACGACATGCAGGTGGAACATCGCACCTCGGCCCTGCTCGTCTTCACCCTGGAGGCCAGCCCCCGAGACGCGCAGAGCATGGAGGCCGTTTATCTCGCAAAAATTAAAATAAACAGCGATTAATACAAATAAATCACAAGATGCATATCAAATGTAGCTAACAACAGTACAAAACTCCGAAACAAGTCACTGGATTTCCCCTTCGCGATTAGGCATGCTCCAGCACACCGGCTGTCTGGATTCCACCGCCCGGATCACAAAAAAGGACTGAGGCGGCCCCTCGCCGCCTGCACAGGCATTGCACCTATCGAAACCGGAACTCCCCCATGAAAATGAACAAGTTGACCGTTGCCATCCTCATTGCGATGTTGCTTGGCATCGTGACCGGGCAGGGTTATCGCCTGCTCGCGCCCGCACAGGCCGCAGGCTTTGCCGATGACATCACCCTGCTGACCGACATCTTCCTGCGCCTCATCAAGATGATCATCGCCCCCCTGGTGTTCACCACGCTCGTGGTCGGTATCGCCAAGATGGGCGACACCCGCACCGTGGGCCGCATCGGCGTCAAGACCCTGGGCTGGTTCATGCTCGCCTCCCTGATGTCCCTGACCCTGGGGCTGGTCATGGTCCACCTGATGCAACCTGGGGTGGGGCTCTCCCTCTCCCTGCCCGATGACGGCACCAGCTCAGGCGTGGTTGCCACCGCCATCTCCCTCAAGGATTTCGTGACCCACGCCATCCCGAAAAGCGTGGTCGAGGCGATGGCCACCAACGAGATCCTGCAGATCGTGGTCTTCTCCCTCTTCTTCGGGCTGGCCGCCGCCGCCCTGGGGGACGACGCCAAGCCCGTGGTCAAGCTGATGGCCAGCGGCGCCGAGATCATGCTCAAGGTGACTGGCTACGTGATGAACTTCGCCCCGTTCGCGGTGTTTGGCGCCATCGCCGCCATGGTCGCCAAGGAGGGGCTCGGCATCCTCGCTACCTATGGCACCTTCATGGCCCAGTTCTATCTGGCGCTCGGCTGCCTATGGCTGCTGCTCATCGCCATGGGCAGCCTCTTCATCCGCCGCCGCATCCTGACCCTGCTCGCCCTCATCCGCGAGCCCATCCTGCTGGCCTTCTCCACCGCCAGCTCCGAGGCGGCCTACCCCAAGACCCTGGATAGGCTGGAGAAATTTGGCTGCGACAAGCGCATCGCCAGCTTCGTGCTCCCCATGGGCTACTCCTTCAACCTGGACGGCTCCATGATGTACTGCACCTTCGCGGTGATGTTCATCGCCCAGGCCTATGGCATCGAGCTCTCCACGGCCCAGCAGATCACCATGCTGCTGCTGCTGATGGTCACCTCCAAGGGGATGGCCGGGGTGCCCCGCGCCTCCCTGGTGGTGATTGCCGCCACCCTCAACCAGTTCCACATCCCGGAAGCGGGCATCTTGCTGCTGCTCGGTATCGACCACTTCCTCGACATGGGGCGCTCCGCCACCAACGTGCTGGGCAACGCCATCGCCGCGAGCGTGGTGGCCAAGAGCGAAGACAGCCTGGGGGAGACCGCCCCCCTCGGCGAGGTGGACACCGCCAAGGCGTGATCCCCCCTGACCCCCATGACAACGGCCCGCCTCTGCGGGCCGTTGTCATATGCCTGATGGGGCACGCCGCGCCTCAGCACCAGCGCCTGACCTGCCGGCAATAGTCGTCATAGGCATCGCCGAATTGTCGCCGCAGCGCCTGCTCCTCTGCCAGGATCTGGAAGCGGGTAAGCCAGCCCCAGAGCAGCAGCGGCCCGAGCCACACTGCCATGCCTCCCAGATAGCACGCCAGCGCCAGGGTCCAGCAGAGCAGCCCCAGGTACATGGGATTGCGGCTGATGCGATAGACGCCCCGAGTCACCAGCACCCGGCTGCTCTCCAGCCGCTGGGGGTGCACGGTGGTGCGCTGCTGCCAGAAATGCAGAAGCGCACCGCCTCCCAGCAGGGCGCCCGCCAGCCACAGCGTGGCGACCAGCACCAGCCACAGGGGCGCTGCCCTCCCCTCGCCCCGCCCCAGCCACATGGCGAGCACGATGACGACGAACAGCAGCAACGGTGGAATCCGCAACGTCAGCTTCATATTTTCTTCCTGCAACACGTGCCACGATTGACGCCGTTGAGATACACTCCCAGAGTCGGCATCTGGATAAAAAGTGAAATATATCATTAGCATAGCAACATGCCATGACCAGACCTGCCGCAGCTCGCCTCAGCGATGAGCCCAGCCTCAACTCAAGACAATAAGAAAGGACTTGCCCCATGCACAAGAAAACACTGCTCGCGACCCTGATCTTTGGCCTGCTGGCCGGCCAGGCGGTCGCCGCCCCCTACCTGCCGCTCGCCGACGACCACCGCAACGGTCAGGAACAGACCGCCGCCAACGCCTGGCTGGAAGTGGATCTCGGTGCCTTCGAGCACAACATCCAGACCCTGAAGAATCGCCTCGGTGACAAGGGCCCGCAGATCTGCGCCATCATGAAGGCGGACGCCTACGGTCACGGCATCGACCTGCTGGTCCCCTCGGTGGTCAAGGCAGGCATCCCCTGCATCGGCATCGCCAGCAACGAAGAAGCACGTGTTGCCCGCGAGAAGGGCTTCGAAGGTCGCCTGATGCGGGTGCGTGCCGCCACCCCGGATGAAGTGGAGCACGCCCTGCCCTACAAGCTGGAAGAGCTCATCGGCAGCCTGGAGAGCGCCAAGGGGATCGCCGACATCGCCCAGCGCCATCACACCAACATCCCGGTGCACATCGGCCTGAACTCCGCCGGCATGAGCCGCAACGGCATCGATCTGCGCCAGGACGATGCCAAGGCCGATGCCCTGGCCATGCTCAAGCTCAAGGGGATCACCCCGGTCGGCATCATGACCCACTTCCCAGTGGAGGAGAAAGAGGACGTCAAGCTGGGGCTGGCCCAGTTCAAGCTGGACTACCAGTGGCTCATCGACGCCGGCAAGCTGGATCGCAGCAAGCTCACCATCCACGCCGCCAACTCCTTCGCCACCCTGGAAGTGCCGGAAGCCTACTTTGACATGGTGCGCCCGGGCGGCATCATCTATGGCGACACCATTCCCTCATACACCGAGTACAAGAAGGTGATGGCGTTCAAGACCCAGGTCGCCTCCGTCAACCACTACCCGGCGGGCAACACCGTCGGCTATGACCGCACCTTCACCCTCAAGCGCGACTCCCTGCTGGCCAACCTGCCGATGGGCTACTCCGACGGCTACCGCCGCGCCATGAGCAACAAGGCCTATGTGCTGATCCATGGCCAGAAGGCCCCCGTCGTGGGCAAGACCTCCATGAACACCACCATGGTGGACGTCACCGACATCAAGGGGATCAAACCCGGTGACGAGGTGGTCCTGTTCGGACGCCAGGGTGATGCCGAGGTGAAACAATCCGATCTGGAGGAGTACAACGGTGCCCTCTTGGCGGACATGTACACCGTCTGGGGCTACACCAACCCCAAGAAAATCAAGCGCTAAGCAAATTGCTGACATGAAAAAGGGCTCCCGAGGGAGCTAATGCCGATCAGTTAAGAATCCATTGACCGATCCTCAGGCTGTGTAAGAATCCGAAACTCCTTGTTGGGTTTCGGATTTTTTTATGCGTATCGAC
>NZ_JAPDBQ010000164.1:0-8853 GCF_027705325.1 Aeromonas sp. QDB18 | reverse complement strand
CGAAACCCAACAAGGAGTTTCGGATTCTTACACAGCCTGAGGATCGGTCAATGGATCCTTAACTGATCGGCATTAGCCCGAGGGCCGCCGTTTTTTTATGCGCGAGGGGGATCAGTTGTCACCCAGCAGGACGGAGTCCAGCGCGATTTCGATCATGTCGTTGAAGGTCAGCTGACGCTCTTCGGAGGTGGTCTGCTCACCAGTACGGATATGGTCGGAGACGGTGCAGATGGTCAGCGCCTTGGCACCGTACTCGGCGGCCACGCCATAGATACCGGCGGCTTCCATCTCGACACCCAGGATGCCGTATTTTTCCATGACGTCGAACATGGAGGGGTCCGGGGTGTAGAACAGATCGGCGGAGAAGATGTTGCCCACGCGCACGGCCACGCCCTTGTTCTTGGCGGCCTGAACGGCATTGGCCACCAGGTCGAAGTCGGCGATGGCGGCGAAGTCGTGGTCCTTGAAGCGCAGACGGTTCACTTTGGAGTCGGTGCAGGCACCCATGCCGATCACCACGTCACGCAGTTTCACGTCTTCACGCACGGCACCGCAGGAGCCCACGCGGATCAGGGTCTTCACGCCGTAGTCGGTGATCAGCTCTTTTGCGTAGATGGAGCAGGACGGAATGCCCATGCCGTGACCCATGACGGAGATGCGACGACCCTTGTAGGTGCCGGTGAAACCGAACATGTTGCGCACGTCGCACACCTGCTCGACGTTCTCCAGGAAGGTTTCGGCGATGTACTTGGCACGCAGGGGGTCGCCCGGCATCAGCACGGTATCAGCAAAGGCGCCATCTTTCGCATTGATATGAGGAGTTGCCATTCTCTTTATTCCTTCACACTAGGTTGAGTTTTATTGTCTTTATGGATTGTCCGCTGCCTGCGCGGCGGCGGTACATTACAGGAAACCGGGGCCCTGTGGCACCCCAGGCAGGCGAACCGGCCCGGGGTCACCATCACAGGAAGCTGGTACCGTATTGCAGCTTGGGCAGGCCGTGGTAGGCCGCGATGCTCTGGCCGATGTCGGCGAAGGTCTCGCGACGACCGACGGAGCCCGCCTTGACCGGCTTGCCGTAGAACAGTACCGGGATGTATTCGCGGGTGTGGTCGGTACCGCTCCAGGTCGGGTCACAGCCGTGGTCGGCGGTCAGCACCACCACGTCGCCATCCTGCAGCAGGTCGAACAGCTCCGGCAGGCGGGAGTCGAAGTACTCCAGCGCATCGGCGTAGCCCTTGACGTCACGGCGGTGACCGTAGGAGGAGTCGAAGTCCACGAAGTTGGTGAAGACGATGGTCTGGTCACCGGCCGCTTTCACCTCTTCCAGAGTCCTGTCCCACAGCTCGGTCAGACCGGTCCCCTTCACCTGCTTGGTGATGCCCTGCTGGGCATAGATGTCGGCGATCTTGCCGATGGAGACCACCTGGCCACCCGCTTCCTTCATGTAGTCCAGCACGGTCGGCGCCGGCGGCAGCACGGAGTAGTCGTGGCGGTTGCCGGTGCGCTTGAAGTTGCCCTTGCCGCTGCCCACGAACGGACGCGCGATGACGCGGCCGATGTTGTAGGGCTCCAGCAGCTCGCGCACTATGTGGCACAGCTCATAGAGCTTCTCGAGGCCATAGGTCTCTTCGTGGCAGGCGATCTGGAACACGGAGTCGGCAGAGGTGTAGAGGATCGGCTTGCCGGTGCGCATGTGCTCTTCGCCCAGATCGTCCAGCACCTGGGTGCCGGAGGCGTGGCAGTTGCCCAGATACCCGGGCAGACCGGCCTTCTCGACGATGGCATCCAGCAGCTCGTGCGGGAAGCTGTTGTGATTGTCGTGGAAATAACCCCACTCGAACAAGACGGGCACGCCGGCAATCTCCCAGTGACCGGACGGGGTGTCCTTGCCTGAGGAGAGCTCCTGGGCAAAGCCGTAGGCACCGATCACCTCGACATCCTTGTTCAGTCCGGCCGGGAAGGTGCCGCTGGCGAGTTCGCCCGCGTGGCCCAGACCCAGCTTGCTGAGGTTTGGCAGGTTGAGAGCGCCACGGCCCTCGATCTCACCGGCGGCGCACGCCTTGGCGATATGGCCAAGGGTATTGGCACCCACGTCGCCGAACTTGTCGGCATCGGCGGCAGCACCAATACCGAAAGAGTCCATCATCAGAATAAAGGTACGTTTCATGGGACTTCCCCTTGTTACAAATCAGCCAGACCGATGCGACGGTAAACCTCGGGCAGCGCCTCTGGTCGGGTGTCGCCGATCTTCACGGCAGCCTGCACCATGCGGGCAGCCTCGGCAAATTGAGCTTCTGTCTGAGCGTGGATCAGGGCGAGCGGCTTGTCAGCATCGACGCTCTGACCCAGGCGGATAAAGTCGGTCAGACCGACCGCATAATCGAGTTTGTCGGCGGCGGCGCGGCGACCACCGCCCATGGCCACCACGGCCAGACCCAGTTCACGGGTGTCCATGGCGGTGACGAATCCGCTGTGGGCCGCGTAGACAGGGCGCACGATGGCGGCTTTGGGCAGGTAGGCGTCGTAGCGCTCCATGAAGTCGGCGGGACCACCGAGGCCGGTCACCATGCGACCGAAGATCTCGGCGGCCTTGCCGTTGTCGAGCACCGCCTGCAGCTTGGCACGGGCGTCCTGCTCGTCGCTCGCAAGCCCCGCGGAGATCAGCATCTCGGCGCACAGGGCCAGGGTCACTTCGTGGATGCGCGGGTTGCGATACTCACCGGTCAGGTAGCGCACCGCCTCGCGCACTTCCACCGCGTTGCCGGCGCTGGAGGCCAGCACCTGGTTCATGTCGGTCAAGAGTGCTGAAGTACGGCAGCCGGCACCGTTGGCCACGGCGACGATGCTCTTAGCCAGTTCCTCGGAGGCTTCAAAGGTCGGCATGAAGGCGCCGGAGCCCACCTTCACGTCCATCACCAGCGCTTCGAGCCCGGAGGCAAGCTTCTTGGAGAGGATGGAGCCGGTGATCATGGCAATGGACTCGACGGTGGCGGTGATGTCCCGTACCGCATAGATACGCTTGTCCGCCGGGGCGAGATCGCCGGTCTGGCCGATGATGGCGACACCCGCCTCTTTCACCACTTTCAGGAAGCGGTCGTTGTCGACCGAGGTCTGGTAGCCGGGGATGGCATCCAGCTTGTCCAGGGTACCGCCGGTATGGCCGAGACCACGGCCGGAGATCATGGGCACGAAACCGCCACAGGCGGCGACCATGGGGCCCAGCATCAGGGAGACGACGTCACCCACGCCGCCGGTGGAGTGCTTGTCGACGATGGGGCCGCCCAGATTGAGGTGGTCCCAGGTCAGCACCATGCCGGAGTCGCGCATGGCGCAGGTCAGGGCGACCCGCTCATCCATGGTCATGTCCTTGAAGTAGACCGCCATCGCCAGGGCCGCGATCTGCCCCTCGCCGATGGTGTTGTTGGTTATGCCCTGGACGAAGAATTGAATCTCTTGGGTACTGAGCGCTTCACCGTTGCGCTTCTTGCGAATAATTTCTTGAGGCAAAAACATCTTTCATTCCCTCCGTGCATCACGCACGAACACAGACCGAACCAGATCCGAAAGGGGGCGGCGCACCGCCCCCTGCCGCCGCTTAGTAACCGCTGGTATTGGCAGGCTTGTCGCCATGCCCCAGGGTCGCCAGCAGGCTGGCCAGCAGGCTGGAGGCGCCGAAGCGGAAGGTGCGGGCGGATACCCAGTCCTTGCCCAGGATCTCTTCGGCCATGGCCAGGTACTGACCCGCCACGGCGGCGTCTTTCACGCCACCGGCCGGCTTGAAGCCCACTTTCGGGTTCTTGGCCTTGATCACTTCCATCATGATGCGGGCCGCTTCAGGGGTCGCGTTCACCGGCACCTTGCCGGTGGAGGTCTTGATGAAATCGGCACCGGCGTCGATGGAGATCTCGGAGGCGCGACGGATCAGCGCCTCTTCCTTCAACTCGCCGGTCTCGATGATCACTTTCAGCAGTACCTTGGCGCCGCAGGCTTCCTTACAGGCTTTGACCAGATCGAAGCCAACCTGTTCATTGCCGGCCATGAAGGCGCGGTACGGGAAGACCACGTCAACCTCGTCGGCACCGTAGGCCACGGCGGCACGGGTCTCGGCCACGGCGATCTCGATGTCGTCGTTGCCGTGGGGGAAGTTGGTCACGGTCGCGATGCGCACGTCGGCGGCGCCGATGTCACGCAGGGTCTTGCGCGCGATGGGGATGAAACGGGGGTAGATGCAGACGGCGGCGGTCAGGCCGGCCGGAGACTTGGCCTTGTGGCACAGGTCGATCACCTTCTGATCGGTGTCGTCATCGTTCAGGGTGGTCAGGTCCATCAGGTTCAGGGCGCGTTGGGCGGCCACTTTCAGATCAGTCATGCTATGTCTCCAAAGTCTTGTTAAGCCCCATCACCCGCGATCGGCTTCACCGAACACCAAGGGTCGGCAGAGACGTTCCCGGAGCAACGGGATATGGAATTGCAGCGCAAATGCACAGGCAATACGGCTGCAAATAAGGCAAGAGCCCTGTCACTTTCTTACAAAAGTGCGGACTTGGTTCCATGAAGACTTGAGAAAGGCCGACTACGCAGACCCGACTTCCCAATCAATTCCATTTGACCGCCAACACCCGGATTCACCGGGCATTAGTCAATGCCAGCACCCTGCTGGCATCGCCTATTTCAGCCGAGATACCCCGTGTTTGCAAGCCGGATTTGCCAATTTCAGAGGTACCTCACACCCGGAAAATCCAGCGCTGGAAGGCGCTTAAGAGAAGAAGCGGGTCAGGATCCAGGAGTAGGCAATGCCCCCCAGATAGACCCCCACGATCCCCATGACGCCGGAGAGGACGGGCGGCGCCGGTATCGGCAACTTGAGGAAAGAAAACAACACCCCAACGATAAAGCCGGCCGCCATAGCCAGTAGCACTTCATTCATAGAACCTCCGATTTGACTCACTTTATTATTAGTCTTGACAGGAAAACGGTTGTCACCACCCCAAACGAGAACGCCACAGCAAATCGCTGTGGCGTTCGTCTTTATCCTGTCAGTCAGGCGATGTTACATGCCGGACAGCGCCAGGAAGAAGCCTGCGATGGTCGCAGACATCAGGTTGGACAGGGAACCTGCCAGCACGGCCTTCAGACCGAACTTGGCGATGGTGCCGCGACGGTTCGGTGCCATGGAGCCCAGACCACCCAGCAGGATGGCGACGGAGGACAGGTTGGCGAAGCCGCACAGGGCGAAGGAGATGATCGCCTTGGTGTGCTCGGACATGGCCACACCGTTGATCAGCACTTCATCCTTCAGGTAGGGAGCGAAGTTCAGGTAAGCCACGAACTCGTTGACCACCAGCTTCTGACCGATGAAGGAACCGGCCACGACCGCTTCGCTCCAGGGCACGCCGATCAGGAAGGCCAGCGGGGAGAACAGCCAGCCCAGCAGCAGCTCCAGGGAGAGTTGCGGGTAACCGAACCAGCCGCCCACACCGGAGAAGATGCCGTTGATCATGGCGATGAGGCCGATGAAGGCCAGCAGCATGGCACCCACGTTCAGGGCCAGTTGCAGACCGGCGGAGGCACCGGCGGCAGCGGCGTCGATCACGTTGGCAGGCTTGTCGTCCAGCTCACCTTCTGCGGTGTTCTCGTCGTAGCTCGGGGTCTCGGTTTCCGGTACCAGCAGCTTGGCGAACAGCAGACCACCCGGGGCAGCCATGAAGGAGGCGGCGATCAGGTATTCCATCTTGACACCCATGGAGGCGTAACCGGCCAGCACGGAGCCGGCAACGGAAGCCAGACCACCACACATGACGGCGAACAGCTCGGAGTCGGTCATCTTGGAGATGAAGGGACGTACCACCAGCGGGGCTTCGGTCTGACCGACGAAGATGTTGGCAGTGGCGGAGAGGGATTCGGTACGGGAGGTGCCCAGCACCTTCTGCAGACCGCCGCCCAGCAGCTTGATCACCCACTGCATGATGCCGAGGTAGTAGAGTACCGCGATCAGGGAAGAGAAGAAGATGATGACGGGCAGGACGCGGAAGGCGAAGACGAAGCCACCGCCACCGAACACTTCGAACATCTTGTTGCCAACCAGACCACCGAACAGGAATTCGATGCCGTTCTGGCCATAACCGATGACGCTGGAGACGGCGTCGGACACGCCCACCAGGATGTCACGACCGACCGGCACGTAGAGCACGAAGGCCCCCAGACCGGCCTGGATGGCAAAGGCGCCACCTACGGTACGAATTTTGATTGCCTTGCGGTTGCTGGAGAACAGCACCGCAATAAGGATGAGCGTCGCCATCCCTACCAGACCTATTATCAGATTCATTATTAACACTTCCTCTTTAGTAGCACCTGCCAGCTTGTTAACGATTTGTGTATTGAAGCCGCTAATCAAGGGTGCGCATTATACTAATTACGGTGCGACAAAATAGAATACTGGTCACATTTTATAAGCCACAAACGGCCTGAACATCGTTTAATTAGACCGCAAACGATTTTTATGGGCCCTGTTTTTTATCACTCGGTCATCATTTGATAATCAAATGTTAATTTCATGATTTCCTGGGGGGAACAGCCGCCGGGTGGAGTCATGTAACACCGAAATAACATCCTCCAGCGGTTGCTGCCGCAATTGTGCCAACAAGCGGGCTATGGTCGGCAGGCTGGCCGGCGTGTTCACCTCCCCCTGCTGGCCTTGCAGCGGCATGTCGGGAGCGTCGGTTTCCAGCAGCAAGGCCTCCAGCGGCATCTGGCGTATCGCCTCCCGGGTCTTGTTGGCCCGCTCATAGCTGATGACCCCCCCGATCCCCAGCCTGAAACCCAGTTGCCAGAACACCTCCGCCTGACGCAGGGAGCCGCTGAAGGCGTGAATGACCCCCCCTTGTGGCGGAGTGAAGCGCCGCAGGATCTTGGCGACCGTGTCGTTGGCACGCACCGAGTGGACGATGAGGGGCAGCTCATGCGCCATGGCCAGCCGCACCTGCGCCTCGAACATCTCGACCTGCCCCTCCTGCGGCACATGGGAGCGCAGATCCAGCCCGCACTCCCCCACGGCCACCAGCCCACGGGGCCGACTCGCCAGCAGGGTCTCCAGCCGGGTCAGTGCATCCCGGGGCTGCTTGCCCACATACCAGGGATGGATCCCCAGGCCATAACGGATGCCGTCGTGGCGCCCGGCCAGCGCCATCACCCGCCCCCAGTTTTCCTCTCCCAGGGCGGGGATGATATACTCGCCCACCCCCAGCTGGCGCCACCGGGTCAGCAGCGCCTCCCTATCGGCGTCAAAGACCGGAAAATCGAGGTGGCAGTGGGTGTCTATCAATTCCATGTCGCGCTTACCTGTCTGTCGTACTCAATGGGTTCATTCCATGCCAACACACGTTTCCCGAGGCTTTACCCTGATAGAACTGGTGCTAGTCATCATCGTGCTGGGGATCCTGGCCGTCACCGCCCTGCCCCGCTTCATCAACATCCAGGACGACGGGCTCAAGAGCAGCGTCTCGGCCACGGCGGGCAGCTTTGCCAGTGCCGCCCGGCTCGCCCACGCCGGCTGGGCGGTCAAGGTAAAGGGGAGCCCCTGGCACTCTACAACTTTAGCGGCATGGGCATGCAGGATCTCGACATCAACAGCCATGGCTGGCCGGTGGGCACCAAGGAGGACCAGGGAGGTCAGGGGCCCGATACCGTCTTCCCCGGTGGCGACAGCGATCAGATCTCCGTCAGCAGCCGGGACGACTGCGAGAGCCTGTTTGGCGCCCTGCTCGATACCGATCTGACGGTGGCCGATGAGTTGCACCAGGATTCAGACAGTGACTACATATCCCGGCTCATCCCGGCAGACGCTCAGGCTGACGGCGCCCTTCGTCACGACAACTGCCGCTATACCCTGCGCAGCTCCGTTGGCCGCTTCCCGGCATACCCCGACGGGCTCTCGTTCGACTACAACAGCGTCACTGGTGCCGTGACCCGCCAGTTCCAGTGAGGTCGTCGCCCTTCTCCGGGCGCTTCTCGTCTTCATCATGGCGTATCGGCGCGCAGCAGCGCCGGTTCTCCGGTGTGAGTCCCCACTCCTGGCACCAGGCATCGTAGCGAGCCAGCCAACGCAGCAATATCCCCTTCATGGGCGCCTCCTTGTCTTGATGGTTTCCCCACAAGCCTGCCCCAATCCAACTCCCCAGACCAGCATCTCGGGGCCAGCGGCGTCATGGCCTGTCCAGCGGCAGCAGCAGCCCCATGGAAATCTCGTCCACATAGCCCTCGTCCAGCCGATAGGCCTGCCGTCTCACCCCTTCCTCCACGAACCCGCACTTGCGATACAAGGCGTGGGCCACCTCGTTGTGGGCCATCACTCCCAGCTCCAGCCGGTGAATACCGAGATCCCTCGCGGCCGCGATCAGGGTACGCAGCAACCGTTCACCCCATCCCTGCCCGCGCGCCCCCGAACGCAGCCCCATCACCACCAGGGCGCAGTGGCGGTTGCGTGCCAGGCCGCCACCAAGGAGCGCGGCAAACCCTTGCACCTCCCCCGCCAGATCCAGCAGCCACATGGCCTGGTTGGGGGCCGCGGCCATGGCCTCGAGCCGCCTGCGCTGCCCCGCGATGTCCGAGGGGCGCTCTCCCGCTTCATACAGCATGAAGCGGGTCTCCCTGTCCAGTTGCCCGAAGAAGCTGTCCAGCACCGCCGCATCCTCCACCCCTGCCATACGAATCATCACGCCGACCTCCCTGCCTGGTGGTTCTGCCGACCACGACCATAAAAAAAACGACTCCCTCAGGAGTAATGCCAGTCAGTTAAGCCTGACTGGCATTGTTTTTACTAGGTTTTCTCGTCGCATACTTCTGTGGTTTGGC